>DAIUBX010000249.1:0-5325 GCA_036846465.1 Bernardetia sp. | reverse complement strand
TTATGTTTTTCTAAAAATGTCTAGTAGTATGAAAAATTATTCTATTCCATATTCAGCCATCATATAAACAAGACTTGCCATGGCTGCTGCACCCAACAAAAATTCTCTTTCATGTACGTTTTCAAAAACATCAGTTTCGGCATGATGATGGTCAAAATAACGCTGTGAATCAGGTTCAAGTCCAATTAAAAGCGTCCCAGAGTCTCCTAAAGGGCGAATATCCACTCCACCAAAACCATATTCTATTTTGTGTAAATTGTAAGGCTCAAATAAAGGCAACCATTTTTGAATACTTGCCAAACGAGTAGAATCTTGAACTCTAAAACCTCGTGGCGTAAATCCACCACTATCCGACTCTAAAGCAGCAATATGATTTTCATTTTTGTCTTTTGCTACTTTTGCATATTCTTTTGCTCCACTTGCTCCATTTTCTTCACTCATAAACAAGACACAACGAATGGTTCTTTTGGGTCTAGTTTCTAATTTTTGGATTAATCGCAAAACTTCAACCGATTGCAAACAACCTGTTCCGTCGTCATGCGCTCCTTCTGCCAAATCCCAAGAATCCAAATGACCACCAACTGTGATTATTTCTTCTGGTTTTTCTCTTCCTCTCAATTCTCCAATTACATTATAAGAAAGAACATCTGGCAATGTTTCACAGTTTAATTGCAACTCCATTTCTACCGATTTATTTTCTTTTTGAGCTTCAACTAATAATTTTTCTAAGTAATCAGCCGAAATCGTACTGAGCGCAGCAGCAGGAATTTTTTTTGTTTCTTCTTCATAAACCATTACGCCTGTATGTGGATGATTGTCGGTTGCTAGAGTAAGTGAACGCAATAAGAATGCTTTTGCGCCAACTTTGGCAGCATAATTTGCACCACGAACACGCACAGAAGAACAAGCTCCATACGCCGAACCCGTGTTTATAAATTTTGCGTCCATAGGTTGAGTTACAAAAATAATTTTTCCCTCATATCTTTTAGCTTCTTCCTTAGATAAGTTTTCTAACTCTTCTAAAGAATTAACAGCTACAATTTCTGTCTTTAGTCTTCCATCTGTTCCAACAGAACCACCTAGAGCAGTAATATCAAGAATTTTTTGATTGATTTTGGCTGCATCATTTCCAATAATTTGGCAAAATTCTTTTTCGCCTCTTTCCCAATGAGGAACCATTACAGGCTGTAAATAAACGGTATCCAGATTCATTGAATCCAAAACTCGCTGCATATATTCGACGGCTTTTTGGGCGTTTTCTGAGCCACTCAGACGTGCGCCAATATCTTTACAGAGATAACGAAGTTGAGCGTAAGCAGGTGAACCTACCAAAGCATCATCATGAATAGAACGCAAAACTAGTTCAGGAGCAGGGATTTCAGTGTTAGTTTTATCAGAATCGTTTAAATTATAATTTGGAGGAGCTTCAGCAGTCGTACAAGAGAACAAAAAAAAGCCACTAAAAAAGACAAGAATAACGAAAGAAAAAGTATTTTTTTTCATAGGAGGAATTGTAGAAATAAAATTCTAATTTGGGGTAAAATAAGTTAAAAATATAATTTCCTAATTTTTTGATAATTCAAATTTTACACAAAAAGTAATCATAAAAAAAATATTTAGATGGCTAAAGCCTATTCTAACTAAAATTAACAAAAAAAGACATCCAAAACGTGTAAAAATTTTATCCAAGAACTCCTAGTACAGTGTTTAATAAGTTTTAGGCTATTTTTTATACATAAAACAGGGTTAAAACCCTGTTCAATTGAAGAAAATAATTTTGGATTATAAACTGGACAGAGTTTTAACCCTGTCTGAAGTTTATAGTAAAACTTATTAAACACAGTACGAGTTCATTTTTAATTTAGATTTTTGCTGCAAAAAAAGTATATTGCCTTATTAAAACAAAACTACGTTTTTGGTTCGTCCATTATTTTTCCATTTTGATAAGGTTTGTATGCAAAAAATTTTAGTTCCAGTCGATTTTTCTAAGCCTTCAGAGGCTGCTCTAAACTATGCTTTACATTTTGCTCAAGTAATTGGGGCTGAAATCATTTTGCTTCATGTAGCTTGTGCGCCTTTGCCTTCTGCTACTAATTACCACCTTCACGTAGGTTTATTGAAGGAAGAAGTAGAAAAAGGAAAAGCAAAGTTAGAAGAATATATCAATAAATTTTCTGAATTAACTTACCTAGATGGAAGTGGAAAACTCAAAATTACACCTGTTTTGGAGATTGAAAACGGAATAATTCCTTCTATTGAAAAAGTTTCATCAGAATATAATGTTTTCTTGGTTGTTATGGGAACACATGGCATGACACGAGCAGAAGAAATTTTGTTGGGAAGTGTAACGGCAGACATTATTGCTTCTGATAAAACACCTGCTGTTTTGGCTGTACCTAGCCAAGCGACTTTTAAAAAATGGGAACGCATTGTTTATGCAGCCGATTTTTCAGAAAAAGATGAAAAAGTAATTGAGGTACTTTTAGAATTGGCTAGTTATTTTCCGACTGCAAAAGTAGATTATTTGCATGTCAGTAATGAAAAAGAGCGCATTGAAGATATTGACAGGCTATATCGTTTAAAAAAAGCATTCAAAGAGATTCCTGTTTCGATGTTGGATTTTAGATTTAGAGAAAATGACGATTTAGATGAAGGAATAAATAGTTATTTAGAAAATTATGAAACAAGTGTTTTGGTAATGCTTACTCATCATCGTAGTTTCTTTGAGAGTTTGTGGCATCGAAGTAAGGCAAAAGAAATAAGTTTTCACACCGAAGTACCTTTACTTGTTTTGAAGACAAGTACGATAAAATAAAGTCAGAAGTTAGATTTAAGAGGTCAGAAGTAAATGCGAAATCAGAATTCTGAGTTTACACAAACATAAATTTAGAAGTACAATTTCTAAACTATTATTTTTTCAAATGATTGCATATTTTTTAAAAAAATTGGGATATGGATTTCTAGTCATTTTTGGAGTGACTGTAGTGGTGTTTTTTATATTTCACGCACTACCAGGTGACCCTACAAAAATGATTGCAGGACCTCGTTCGACTCCCGAAACGATTGCTACTATCAAAGCTGATTTAGGTTTAGATAAATCTCTGACTACTCAGTTTGCCTATTATTTGAATGATTTATCGATTGTTTCCGTTCATGAAGACACCAAGAAAAATGACTTAAAATACGAGTATTTTAAGCTCTTTAGTATTTCTGATAATGCCTTCGTAATCAAAAAACCCTATTTGAGAAAATCCTATTACACCAATAACCGAGTAGATGATATGCTCTTCGAAAGGGTAAGCGCAACGCTTGTTTTGTCTATTGCAGCGATGATTTTTGCTACTTTTTTTGGTGTTATTTTCGGAATTATTTGTGCGCTCAAACAAAATTCATTTTTAGACCATGCTTTGGTTTCTATTTCAGTTTTGGGTATTTCTACACCTTCTTTTGTGGCAGCTATTTTTATAGCTCTTATTTTTGGTTATTATTTGAGTGAATATACAGGACTTGATATGACAGGCTCACTATGGATTATAGATGTTTTTACAGGAAAAGAGTTGGCTCTCAAAAATATTATTTTACCTGCTCTTACACTTGGCTTACGTCCTTTAGCCATTATTACGCAGCTTACACGCTCTTCAATGATAGAGGAACTATCAAAAGATTATGTCCGAACAGCACGAGCAAAAGGACTTCCTCAATACATCGTTATCTTCAAACATACGCTCAAAAATGCTATCAATCCTGTCGTAACAGCTATCTCAAACTGGCTTGCGACACTTATTGCAGGTGCTTTTTTTGTGGAATATGTCTTTAGTTGGAAAGGTTTAGGTTGGCTGACTATTGATGCCGTACAGAAACTTGACCTTCCTGTTGTGATGGGTGCAACGCTCGTTGTGGCTGTGATTTTTGTAGTAATTACGCTGATTGTTGATTTGTTGTATGCTTTGCTTGACCCTCGTGTTAGGGCGTAGAAAAATACTTGCTGTTACAAGTGTTTTACAGGGCTATTTGTAATTATCTAATCTTTCAGATTTGTAGGGTTTCTATCTACCTTAAAACCCATCAATAAAATATCATCAATTTGATATTCTTTACCTTCTTTTATCTAATTTTCAAGGGTAGAACTAAATACTTCTTTTTGTTTTGAGAAAGGTTGAGAATGCTGTTCTAAAGCTATTTTTTTTAAGATTTTTCTTCATAAATTTTCGTCCTTCTTTTCCACCAAACTGATCTTGATAGCCATCTGAACCTGTATAAAATACAGTTGGTTTTGAAAGGTCAACAACTTGTCTGGTATATTCTCTTGTTTTGCCGTAATGATTACTTCCTATTGGTTTTTTATCGGCTTTTAGTTCTCTTAATTGATTGTCTTGAATGCAATAAATAGAATTCATAGCACCTGCAAATTCAGCAATCGGAATAGAATCATAGATAACCAAGACACTTACATCCATTCCGTCTGAACTCTTGCCTTGATCTTGCTGTAAAGATTTATAGATATAATCATGTAAATGATTGAGTATTTTGTCTACTCTAAAAATACCTTCTTGAAAAATAATAGAGTTAAGTCCTGTAATGCCGTGTCCTGTACAATCTGCTGTTACTAGAGCACAATCTTCTAACTTTTCAAACCAATAAAAATCACCTGAAACTATATCACGAGGTTTATTAAGTATAAAAAATTCATCATTGAAATAACTTTTGATT
This sequence comes from Bernardetia sp., assembly GCA_036846465.1. Taxonomy (GTDB): domain Bacteria; phylum Bacteroidota; class Bacteroidia; order Cytophagales; family Bernardetiaceae; genus Bernardetia. Next base: position 615 of record DAIUBX010000249.1, on the reverse strand, counting down.
TTCTTGTCGATGGGTAAAAGTGCATTCTGAATACGACTAGCATACAAAATACTTGACCTTACCTCTGTATTTTGTTTTTCTATAAGTTTGTTTTTGTCTTGTACAACTTCCACAATAGCAGCAAGTTCTTCTTTTTGCTGAAGTAATTCTTCATTACTAGCTGTAATTTCATCTTGTTGTTCTTTCAAATCTTCATTTTGAACCTTTATAATTTTAAACGCATTTCTTTGGTTAGATTCAAAAATAGAAGAAACCAAATAAGTAATCAAAATAAGTGCTAACCAACAACTTGCTTCAAAAAATGCTTTATAAGTAGCAATATCGTATTCAATAGGCGCATCTTTACCCATAAAAGCTAAGACACCATGACCTGTTCCGATAAGCATCGTTGAAATTAACCAAAATAATGTATCCTTGCTAGAGCCTAATAGTAAAAGTGCAATTACAGGAATAACAACAAACCAAGGCGAAACAGGAGAATACACGCCCCCAGAAAAATAAGAACACCCCACTACAGCAACAAAAAATAAACCTGTTAGATAAAAATTTGTAATAAAACGATCAATATGAGTGTCATTTAAGCAGCGTTTATTAGGTCTTTTGGTGCAAATTGTT
>DAIUBX010000248.1:0-5338 GCA_036846465.1 Bernardetia sp. | reverse complement strand
AGAACACCAATAGCAAATAAAAGCGACACAAAAAAAGTTGCTCCTCGTGCTACATTTCGTTCGTTATTGTAAAGAGCAGGTGCTACAAAACGCCAAATTTCCCAAAATACGTAGGGAAAAGCACACATAAAACCAAAAGCTATCGAAGCTGCAATGTGCATCGTAAACTGTCCAGTCATGACACGGTTTTGCAGAATAAATGGCAAAGTATCAATACAAGTAAGACTAGAGAGCTGACAAAAAAATTGGTAGGTCAAAAAATTGCTTTTTGAAGGACCTAAAATAATTTTACCAAAAACAATGTCCTTTGCTACAAAAGCGACTGCCGTAAAAACTAAAATCGCTAAAACGGCACGAATAACATGCCAACGTAGTTCCTCTAAATGGTCTAAAATACCCATTTCTTTTGCATTAGCAGCAGAAGAAGGTGAAAAAGAAGTTGTATTTTCTACTAAAGTTGTTTCTGAATTATTCATTGAATACTATCTTTATTCTTTTATTTTGAGGATTAATTTGATAAATCAAATCACGATATTTTTTATTTTGACAATTACTCTGCAAATATACGCATTAAAAAAAATCCTCTTCTAATTTTAGAATCAATTAGAAAAGGATTTAGTTATAAAAAATCTAAACGAATAGTTTATTTTCCACCACCAGAAGATGAACGAGAAGACGAGCCTGTACTTCTTCCAGAACGAGAAGACGAAGACGAACCACTACTTCTGCTAGAACGAGTATAAGAACCCGAGCTACTACGTGCTACCTTACTAGATACATTTGATTTGAATCTACTTTTTGAATTCATAGCTTGCGAATGAGCCGAACCAGAACCATACGCACGTTGTCCAGTTGAAGAAGTAGAGCCATAATAGGGTTTTGATCCTCTATAGCTACGGTTATAATCATTATATGAACTTTGATAAATTGGACGACTACTCATCATTCCAAGCATACTGCTCATAAAAGCATATTGACCATAAAACGCCCAAAAACTATTTCCACCACTTCCTGTTTGCCAAGAACCATAACGCTGATTTCCGACATAATTATTATAACCTGGTGGAGCAGGGATTTTTGAAACTTTTCCGTCTTCACTTTTAGAGAGAAGTTCCATTCCCATGTTATCTAGGTTTTTGTTGAATGTTTCTTCTGAAACAGTAATCCAACCTGAAAGAGAATCACGAACTATTTTTCCACCTGTTGTGTCTTTTGCAGGAAGAATAAATTTGTATTGATGTTTGTGAATGTCACTACTAAAGGTGTTTTCTTCTAAGTCCATGTCGTGCAAAATTACCGAATACGTATTGTATTTGCCCAAATCACGAGTATAATTATCAACTGGATCTTTGACAACTTTTTCAGAACTCCCACAAGAAGTCAAGAATATAGCCGAAAAGGTAATCAAGAAAGTAACTAAAAGATATTGAATTTTCATTTTTAATTATTGATTTAAGAGTAACTAATAAGATAACATTGGTTAATGTTAGTTTGAATTTTTGAATGCTATCATAGAATAGTAGGAGGTTCACTAGAAGGAATTATATTAGAAAATTCATATTCTTCTACATATTCTCCAATGTAGGCCTCAAAATCTCGTTCTCCAAACTGCTCTATAAAAAGGGCTTTTTCTTCGTCATCATCATAATAATCCCAAGTAATCATCTCAACAGATTTTTCACGTTCTGTTGTGGCTGTGTTTCTATAATACCCAGGGCTTTCATTATCACGATAATATTTTACGCCTTCGTAAGTGATTGTTTTTGGAGGGCGTTCGTTTTCTGCAATTTGGTCGTCCAAATCTTCGCCTAATTTCATTAAACGAATTTTGTTAGTAACTGCAATTTCTAACTCTCCTTCATTCTCCAAACTTAAATAAATTTCGCTGTCAGAGCTACGCAATAGGTATGAATACGAAAATTCATTATCGCCCCAATCATATTCATATTCTTCAGCCACTTCCCAAGTTCTTGCGTCATATTCTAAGAAAAAACCTACCCGAATATCTGTAATTCGGATATGATTTGGGTCGTAATGAGGAGTTTTATCTTCTTCTTTTTTCTTCTTTTTAAAAAATCCGAAAGCCATATAAGTAGTGATTAATTTGATTGATTTAAACTGATTTGAATATAAGTATAAATTTAAAGAATTTAGTTTTAAAAACGTAACCTAGCGACGTTTTGTTGGGATAAATAATTTTATCTTCTCATTGAATCAGATTTTTAGGATTTTTTATGCTGAATGAATAATTATTTTACAATTCATATCTATTTCAAATTTTCTTTCTTAATTTTGAATTATTCAAAAAATGACTCTTAGTTCCTCTTTTAAAAAGAAAAAATATAGAAAAATTTATGTTCATTATAAACGACACTAAACTCAAAGAATTTGTAATTGATGTTTTTCTTCAAATGGGCTGCCCCAAAGACGATGCTTTTTTGGCTGCCGATGTTTTGTTAGCTGCTGATTTGCGTGGCGTAGATTCTCATGGTGTTGCTCGTCTGACTGGTTATGTGCGTTTATGGGAAGCAGGGCGCATTAATCCGACTCCAAACTGGAAAATTACGTACCAAACGCCAAGTACAGCTACTATTGATGGTGATGCAGGTTTGGGTTTGGTAATTGCACCAAAAGCTATGCAAGTAGCTATTGAAAAGGCTGAAAATGTGGGTTCGGGTTGGATTTCTGTCAAAAATTCTAATCATTTTGGTATTGCTGGGTATCATTCTATGTTGGCAGCAGAGAAAGATATGATAGGTTGGGTGATGACAAATGCAAGTCCACTTGTAGCTCCAACGCACTCAAAAGAGCGTATGTTAGGAACAAATCCGATTGCCATCGCTGTTCCAGCAGGAGAAGAAAATGATTTTGTAGCTGATTTTGCCACCACAACTGTAGCTAATGGAAAATTAGAAATTTTGCAACGTAAAAATGAAGATGCTCCTACTGGATGGGTTCAAGATAAAAATGGAAACACTACTACTGACGCAGCAGCTTTAAAAGAGGGTGGTGCACTTTTGCCTTTGGGTTCTGACCCAATGCGAAGTAATCACAAAGGATATTGTTTGGGTTCGGCTGTTGATATTCTTTCGGCTGTGCTTTCTGGCGCAGGTTATGGACCTTGGGCTCCTCCTTTTGTTAGTTTTTTGCCTTTGCCGTCTGACCCTGTGGGAGAAGGTTTGGGACATTTTTTGGGTGCAATGCGAATTGATGGATTCCGTCCAAAAGAAGAGTTTAAAGCTCACATGGATAATTGGATTCGTCGTTTTAAAAGTGCTACTCCTATCGATGAAAACCAAAGAGTAATCATACCGGGAGAACCCGAATTAGAAAGTACGGCTTATCGCCTTAAAAATGGAATTCCTCTTTTAGAACCTGTTGTGAGAGATCTGGAAGAAGTCGCTAAGAAATTAAAATTAGAGAAATTGACATTTTAATTACTATTTGAGTTGCTGTGAATATTTAGATGGGTATAATAAATTATCATTTTTTATAGCGTGATAATTTGTTATATACCACTAAGATAATCTTTGTTTTTGTGATTATCCTACATCTTTTATATTGCCTTTGTCTTCTTTTTGAGGGATTACTTCTGCTTTTTGAGGAAAAATCAGGGAAGCTAAAATACTAATAGCAAGTATTCCTAAGATGATAAAGATTGAATGCTTGTTAGTAAAACCAAATGCTTTTAGCCAAGTTCCTGCAAGCATTTTGAGTCCGATATAAGTTAGAAGAAATGCTAAACCCAGTTTGAGATAATGGAAAAGGTGCATGATATTCGATAAGAAAAAGAACATCGAACGCAGCCCTAGAATAGCAAAAATATTAGAGAAAAAGACCACATAAGGATCTTGTGTAACAGCAAAAATGGCAGGAATAGAATCAACAGCAAATATCAAATCTGTAAATTCGATAACCAAAACAACAATAAAAAGTGGAGTAACTGCCCAAGTAATGCGTTTTTTTGCTTTTTTATTAGTTTGCTTTTTGTTAAAAACACCTTCTTCATAAGTAGGTAGTGGAATAAAAAAATGAGAACCTACATAACGAGGATATACATTAAAGACTTTAGAAGCCCATTTTACGACAAGGCTATCATCTTTATTAATTTCTTCTTCTTCTTCGCCTTTTACAAATTCATAAAACATCTTCCTTCCAGTAAAAATCAAGAATGCCCCAAAGACATACAAAACCCAGTGAGCATGTTCGATAATCGTTGCACCAAGAAAAATGAAGATAAAACGCATTATAATAGCACCCAAAATGCCCCAAAAAAGCACTTTCTTGTAATATTTTTCAGCAACCCCAAACGAACTAAAAATCAAAATAATAACAAAAATATTATCTACTGAAAGCGAATACTCTAACAAATAGCCTGTTATGAAATTTAAAGACATTCTATCTCTATAATTCTGAACACTTTGTTCAAAATTTCCTTCTATCAAAATTCCTGCTCTATCTTCTAGAGGGATATATTTTGCTACAATCCGTGCTACGTCTTCATAATTGTTTACACCATGAATTAAATCACCATAGAAATCCAAAAAAATCCAAAATCCCAAAGCCAAGCATATCCAAAAGACACTCCAAATGGCAGCTTCTTTAAATGATATGATATGATTTTCCTTAGAAAAAACACCCAAATCAACTAAAAGAATAAGGATAATGAAAACGGTAAAAAGACCAAAAAATATGTATTCGTTCATAACATTACTGAGAGCAAACACTAGAGTAGAAAGCGTTCGTTGAGGTATTGAATATGCTTTTGAATCAAAATAATTATACAGAAAGCGAGTTGAAAAATGCTATTTGTTTAAAATATTGATTACAGAGCTGATTCATTATTAGATTGATTGATTGATTTTTTTATGGATAGTACGTTGCTAAATACCAATAGAAAACTAACTAAAATACAGAATGTTGAGTTTGTTTTAACAAAGAAAGTCAAAAAATACGATAATTCTATACCGAAATTGAAAAACGTGTTATCAAAGGTACTAGTTTTAGAAATTATATAAGAATTTGAAGCTATTTAGTGCTGTTGCTACTTTGCTAAAACACCAACGACGGATTAATTATTTTAATTAATTGGTTCTCCTGTTTCTGGATTAATTTTTTTAATACGTATGCCTACATAACCAAAAATAATACTCATAATAGGACTAATAATATTAAAAAAGCAATAGGGTGCATAATCTAAAGTAGCTACTTTCAAAACTCCAGCTTGAGTAGCACCACACGTATTCCAAGGAATCAAAACAGAAGTAACTGTTCCTGAATCTTCAAGCGTTCGGCTCAAGTTTTCGGGCGCAAGTCCTTTTTTACGAAATGCGTTGGC
>DAIUBX010000247.1:0-5340 GCA_036846465.1 Bernardetia sp. | reverse complement strand
TGTAGGTGTATATAAACCTCCTTCACTTCTAAAGACAGTCAAACGAGCTTTAAAGTCAATATTTTTATTTATAGGAATTGTTAAAGAAGCCGTTTTTAAAATTTCATTTTCTAAAAAATCTTTTTCCAATTGATTATATCCAAATGCTTCCATTCCTTTAGCAAGGCGTTCAAAATGATAGTTCCAAAGAGGAATAGAATAATTTATCACATTATTTTTTATACTTTTTACAATTTGAATTGTTTCAAATAGCCCATCAGCATAACTAAAGGCTCTGTTTTGTGCAGAAAAAAGAAGTGTGTTTCTATCTTGATAAATTTTTCCGTTGTGATTGAGCATTTTACTTTATTTTTTGTGTTCATCAAAAACCCCAAGAATCTTTAGAACTCTTAGGGTTTGTATTCAAATCAAATATCAAAAAATTAGATACAAATACTATTAGTTTTGTGGCGAACCATCTTCTACCCAACATTCAATTGATTTTATTTCTGCATCTGTAAGAGAAAGTCCAGAAGAACGTGGAGGCATAGAACGGGCAGCAGTACGACTCAAAACTCGTGAAGCATTGCTAGAAACATCATTAAAAGTAGATAAGTTTGGAGATTGATTTCCTGAATGACAACCCGAAATAGCACAATTTGTAGTAATAATAGAAGCGATGTTATCCGTATAATTTATCCCTGTTTTAAGAGTTGCTGTCGCTGTTGCCTCACAATTTTCTGTATCTTTCACAACAACAGTATAATCACCTGCTACTAAATTTGAAAATACAGCATTACTTTGGAAAGCTCCACCATTAATATTATACTCAAAATTTCCACTTCCACCACTTGCTGTAACGGTTATTGAACCTGCATTCGAATCACAACCTGTATCTTCTGATACCAAAGAAATAGTAGGAGCATTAGCATTTTCAACAGTTGCTTTTTTATTAGTTGTACAATTTTTTGAATCTTTTACTGTAATGGTATATTCTCCAGCAGCAAGATTTTCAAAAACAGCACTACTTTGAAAAGTTCCATTACCTAATTGATAGGTTAACGTTCCTGTTCCTCCTGCTCCTGTGGCAGTTATTTTTCCTGTATTGGCTGCACAACCTGTATTTTCAGCAGCCAAAGAAAGTGTAGGAGGATTGCTACATGGTGTATCTACTGGATCTGGTGTTGGATCTGGATCATCATCTCCTCCACATGAAAACAGAATAATAGCAGAAAAAATAGTAAAAAACAAAATAATAAACAAAGAATTATTTCTCATAAAATAAAATTAATTAAAATAAATTGAAGTAAATAATTGAGATCCTTAGGAAAGAATATTTTTTCAATTTAAGGATTATATTTGATTATGGCTATACTTTGTTAAGTTTATTTAGAAAATCAACTAACTTTCTTGTTGCAATTGCTCTATGACTAATTTTATTTTTTTCAGATAGAGACATTTCTGCAAATGTCTTTTCATATCCATTCGGAACAAAAATAGGATCGTAACCAAAATCATCTTCTCCCTTTGGAATGTCTATAATTTTACCTTTAATTATTCCTTCAAACTGATATTTTTCCCCATCTAAAACCAATGTAAACACTGTTTTAAACTGTGCCTCTCTGTTTGAATTTCCTTTTTTAGTCTGTTCATTTAAATTTTTCAAAACTAATTTCATGTTTTCCTTAGAATCTCTATACGAACCCACTATTTTATCTGCATACATTGCTGAATACACTCCAGGTTCTCCATTGAGAGCTTTAATTTCTAGCCCTGTATCATCGGCAAAACAATTAGTATCATAATTTTGATAAACATACATTGCTTTTTGTTCCGAATTACCTTCAATCGTGGAAGTAGTTTCAGGAATTTCTTCTGTGCAACCGATTTCTCTTAAACTTACCAGTTGAATATTTGAAGGTAGAACAGCTTTTACTTCTTCTATTTTTTTTAAATTATTAGTAGCAAAACAGATTTTCATAATTTGATTGGTTTTATGCTCAATAGAATTTTTTGTTATTTAACTTGCTGCGTTGAAGCTTTTCCAGTTCTGTACGTGTCTCTTGGCTTAAAAAGTCTTTCATCCCCTAAAAATAACACTATTTTTGTAATTTTCTAATTATCAAGTTTGAGTATACCTCAATACAAAACAAGATGATTTCCAAAATTCAGACTGTTCTAAGACACTATTTTTACTAAATTTTCATGCTTTTCTATTTTTAATTTGTAATTACCTCTAAAAATATTGGTATTTTAAGAATAGAAAGTTTAAATTTGCATATTCAGTAAAAAATATATAGTTTATGTATCAAAATAGAGTGGCAACAAAAGCGCAATTCACAAAACTATTTTTTTATCTGTGAGTTAGAGAAGTAGTGAGCATAAGTTTATAAATTAATTATTTATGACATAAACTTATCATTTTTCAAAAACTCATTTTTATATTCAAATTCTTCATTAAATAAGGAGGTATACAATCGCAAAAACATACAGAAGAGGGGGCAGACGACCTATCAAGAGAGAGGAAGACCCTCATCGCATTAATCGCCGTATTCGTGCAAAAGAAATACGTATCGTGGGAGATGATGTCGAAAATGGAATTTATTCTACTGCCGATGCCCTAGAAATAGCTACAAAATTGGGGCTGGATTTAGTGGAAATAGCACCTAATGCTACACCACCTGTTTGTAAAATTATCGACTATTCGAAATTCAAATACGAACAGAAAAAGAAACAGAAAGAACTTAAAGCCAACGCTCATAAAGTAGTGGTTAAAGAGATTCGTTTTGGTCCTAATACCAACGAACATGACCTAGACTTCAAAATAAAACATGCTCAGAAATTTCTTGAAGAAGGAAACAAAGTAAAGGCTTATGTACAGTTTGCAGGTCGAACTATTGTCTTTAAAGAAAGAGGACGGGAAATCTTAGATCGTTTTGCAGAAGGATTAGAAGAGTATGGAAAGCCAGAAGGCACTCCAAAAATGGAAGGTAAACGCATGATTATTATGTTTACACCAAAGGCAATTCCGAAAAAGAAAGTAACAAAAGAAGAACCTGCTAAAGATGAAAAGGCAAAAGCAAGTAAACCTTCTAAAGAAAATAAAGATTCTGAAAAAGAACCAAAAGCTCCTGTAACTAAGAAAGCTTCTTCCAAAAAGGATACAAGTGAAGAGGAAGAATAAACAGGAATTAGTGTAATTTCTAATTTGACTAGAAAAAAGTAGCTAAAATAATATTTAGCTACTTTTTTTATAGAATTGATATAAAATAATTTAGAAAGTAATTTTAAAAATGCTACCTTTGTAGGCTCAAATAGAGTACGCTGTATAAAACGAATTAGATTTGTATGATTGTCAAGGATTATTTTATCTCTTTGATTTTATATAAGTCGCTCAATTTGATTTAAGTTGCTTTTTTTAATTCAATAAAACAGTGCAATTATGCCTAAGATGAAAACCAACTCAGGCGCAAAAAAACGTTTCAAACTTACTGGTACAGGTAAAATAAAGCGCAAACACGCATTTATGAACCACATCCTTACCAAAAAGTCGCACAAACGTAAAAAGCGTCTTGCTCAATTTGCTATCGTTCATTCAACTGACGAAAAGCGTATCAAAAAACTGCTTATTAATATGTAAGCAACCGTTTTTCTTACAGTTTTTCATTAGACCTAACTAATCAAAAAACAGAAAAACATCGCATACAAAATGTGTATGCAAACTTTTTAATTTTAGGTTTCTTTTACCAGAGAATAGGCTCTTGAAATATAGATGCAAGTACAAAAGTATTTTTTCTTTTGTCGCCTCCTCTCAAAAATTGTTTAAATTATGCCTCGTTCGGTAAACCATGTAGCTTCCCGTGCTCGTCGTAAGCGAGTAATGCAACACGCCAAAGGATTCTTTGGTCGTCGTAAAAATGTTTGGACAGTAGCAAAAAATGCTGTTGAAAAAGCTTTCACTTATGCCTATATTGGGCGTAAACTTAAAAAACGTGATTTCCGTGGTATATGGATTCAACGTATCAATGCTGGCGCACGTGAGCATGGAATGTCTTACTCTCAATTTATGGGCAAAATCCACAAAGCTGGAATTACATTAAACCGTAAAGTTCTTGCTGATTTGGCTATGAATCACCCTGAAGCGTTTAAGTCTATTGTAGAAAAAGTAAAATAGATATTATCTATTTTATAAGACTATAATTTCTTATATAAGTTTTAAAAATCCTCTTTTCTACGATTTAGTTCTAGCAAAAGAGGATTTTTTTGTAACCTGTCTCAAAAAAATAGTTTCAAATTCATAAAATTATAGCGAAATTATTTTTAGTTCTAAAGAGTTTTTTTATCTTTCGTACTTGCTTGAATTTTTACACACTATTCTTTACTACCCTAAATAATTCTACTTATTATAATTATCAATTAGTTAATCTGACCTTTTCTAATTTATTTTTTACTTTATGTAAGTTCATAATTCATAATTTCATATTTGACTCAACCAACTAAGTGGAAATCGTTTTAACTATTTCAAACTACTTTTCAGACTTTTTCTCAAACCTAGATTGGGCGCAAATCAAGGTCCTGTTGGTGTATCTATCTATTCCTATTTCAAGTGGCATTATCGGCTGGGCTACCAACTGGATGGCTTTGGTAATGACTTTTTATCCTCTTGAATACATAGGAATCAAGCCTTTTGGTTGGCAAGGAATTATTCCTTCAAAAGCTCAAAAAATGGCTACCAAATCTGTAGAAATGCTAACTTCTAAACTCTTGCGCATCGAAGAACGCTTTCAACAACTTGACCCTATCATTGTTGCACGACAAATACAACCCGAACTAGAAACATTAAGCGTCAAGATTATTAATGAAGCCATGGAGGCACAAGCAGGTCTAATTTGGAAAAATACGCCTATTCCTATCAAAAAACAGATTTATCAACGTGCAAAAGATGAAATTCCGAATGCAGTAGTAGATATTATGAGCCAAGTAAACGGACAAATTGATGGACTTTTAGACCTCAAGCGCATTGCTATTGAAGCTCTCATGGCTGACAAACAGCTTGTCAATGAAATTTTTTTACGTTGTGGAGATAAAGAATTTAAGTTTATAGAAGTATCTGGCTTTTGGTTTGGTGGGCTTTTTGGTTTAGCTCAAATGGTTCTGTCCTATAATTTCCCTTCTGGTTCATGGTATATTTTACCAGCTTGTGGTCTGATAGTAGGTTACTTGACAAATGTTTTGGCATTAAAGCTCATTTTCGAACCTTTAGAACCTATTAATATTTTAGGAATTTATAACTTTCATGGATTATTCTTAAAAAGACAAAAAGAAGTAGCTAGAGAATATGCCAAAGTAATTACAGAAAAA
>DAIUBX010000246.1:4296-5343 GCA_036846465.1 Bernardetia sp. | reverse complement strand
AAAATGCAATGAATTTGATGGAAACAGTTTGGAAGGCTTCCATTGCTAGAGTTGACGAAGAAGTAAAAGATATGCAAACCGTAGCAAACAAAAACGGCGACAAAATTACTATTGAGCCTTGGGATTATCGTTTTTATTCTGAAAAAGTAAGACAAGCAAAATATAATTTGGATTCTGACGAAGTAAAACAATATTTGCAGCTTGACAAACTTACAGATGCGATGCACTATGTTGCAGGACGTTTGTTTAACTATAAATTTACGCCAGTTCCTGAAGGTTCTGTTCCTGTTTTTCATGAAGATGTAAAGGTTTGGGAAGTAACCAACAAAGACACAGGCGAAAATATCGGACTTTGGTATCTTGACCCGTATGCAAGACAAGGAAAACGTTCGGGTGCGTGGGCAACGACGTACAGAAGTTACACTACTTTTGATGGAAAGAAAAATGTTTTGGCTTCCAACAACTCAAATTTTGTAAAACCTGCACCGAATCAACCTCTTTTAGTTTCTTGGGACGATGCAAATACATTTTTTCATGAGTTTGGACACGCACTTCATTTCTTTTCTTCGAATGTAAAATACCCAACTTTGAATGGTGGTGTGAGAGATTATACCGAGTTTCAATCGCAGCTTTTAGAGCGTTGGTTATCTACTGACGAGGTTATCAATACCTATTTGGTTCATAACAAAACAGGCAAACCGATGCCAAAAGAATTAGTAGCCAAAATCAAAAAAGCAGGTACATTTAATCAAGGTTTTTCTACAACTGAATATTTAGCTTCTGCCATAATGGATATGAAATTTCACTTAGCAGACCCAGCAAATATTGATGTAGATAAATTTGAACGTGAAACACTTGCAGAATTAGGAATGCCAAAACAAGTTGTGATGCGACACAGAACGCCTCATTTTGGACACGTTTTTTCAGGAGAAGGTTATGCAACTGCGTATTATGGCTATATGTGGGCTGATGTTTTGACGGCAGATGCTGCCGAAGCCTTTGCAGAAGCTAAAGACAACAAGAGTGATGTGTTACTTATAGACACAG
>DAIUBX010000246.1:0-4286 GCA_036846465.1 Bernardetia sp. | reverse complement strand
GGCTGATAAATTGGTAAAATATTTATTTGCGCCAAGAAATGCCATAGACCCAGCCGAAGCCTACAAATTATTTAGAGGACGTGAGGCAAATATGGAAGCTCTGATGCGTGATAGAGGTTTTGCTGTGCCGAAGTAATTTTATGTAGCTGACAGTTTCCAAACTGTCAGACAGTTTAGAATTTGAAACCACCTTTGAAACTATTTTTGTTTTTAAAGGTGGTTTCAGATTTAATTCTAAAAGTATTTTATCAAATTAATCTGTTTTCTTTTTAGCAGCAGATTTTTTAGCAGTTGTTTTCTTTGCTGTCGTAGCTTTTTTAGCAGCAGGTTTTTTAGCTGTTGTTTTTTTAGTTGCAGTCTTTTTTGCAGGAGCTTTTTTAGTTGTTGTTTCTGCTTTTGTTGATTTTTTAGCAAACCTACCTTTTGGTGCAGGTGCAGTTTGGGCAAGTTCTAAGCATTTTTCTAGTGTCAAATCAGCAGGTTCAATATCTAAGTCTTTAGGAATCTTGACATTTTGTTTACCAACAGCAATATAAGCTCCCCAACGACCATTCAAAACACGCACTTCTTCATTCTCTGGAAAAACTTTGATAACTTTTTTAGCATCTGTTTCTCTCTTATTTTTAATGAGTTCGATGGCTTGTTCTTCTGTAATTGTGAGAGGATCTTCCTCTTTTGGAATCGAAACAAATTTGCTGTCGTGACGAATATAAGGACCAAAACGACCAATGGCAGCAACAACCTTTTTATTTTCAAACATTCCTACATCACGAGGTAATTTGAAGAGTTCTAAGGCATCTTCTAAAGTGATTTTATCCAAATATTGTCCTTTTAAAAGGGATGCAAATTCAGATTTTTGTTCTTTATCTTCTGGATCTAAAGGTAATTTTTCTACGATTGCACCATAACGCCCCATTCTTGCTTGTATGAGTCTTCCTGTTTTTGGGTCTTTTCCTAGTTCTCTAGCTGTACTAGCATATTCTCCATCTTCTCCTACTTTTACTACTTGTGGATGAAATTGTCCGTAGAAAGAACCTAGCATTGTTTCCCATTGTAATTTTCCATCTGCAATTTTATCAAATTCAGCTTCTACTTGGGCTGTAAAAGTAAGGTCGACAATATTTGGAAAATTCCCCACCAAAAAATCATTTACAACCATTCCCATATTGGTAGGGAAAAGTTTGTTTTTTTCTGCTCCTGTATTTTCAGTTTTAATTTGACTTGTGATTTTATCTTTTTTCAAAGTCAAAACAGAATATTCTCTCTGAACACCTTCTCTAGCTTCTTTGATGACATATTCACGTTTCTGAATCGTCGAAATAGTTGGTGCGTATGTAGAAGGACGACCAATGCCCAATTCTTCTAATTCTTTTACGAGTGATGCTTCTGTATAACGAGCTTTTGGACGTGTAAAACGCTCCGTAGCTGTCATTTTTTCTAAATCCAAATCTTGTCCAACTTTCAAAGGAGGCAAAACACCTTTGGTTTCACTGTTTTCGTCCTCATCGTCCTCATCATCTTTTGATTCTAAATAGACTTTCAAAAACCCTTCAAAGATAATTATTTCGCCTGTTGCCTTTAAATTATCACTTAATTTTTTGCCGTTTTTCGTAATTCCTATTGTTACAAGTGTTCTTTCTAATTTTGCATCTGACATTTGAGAGGCAATAGCACGTTTCCAAATAAGTTCGTACAAACGCTGTTGTTGATTATCAGAAACAGGCTGACGAGCTGCAAAATTAGTTGGTCGGATAGCTTCGTGAGCTTCTTGTGCCGAACTTGATTTTGTTTTATAAGTGCGATTTTTAGCATATTCAGAGCCGTAAGAAGCTGTTATTTCAGTAGCTGCATTTTGGCGAGATTCTTCCGAAAGATTAACAGAATCAGTACGCATATATGAAATATGACCTGCTTCGTACAATCTCTGAGCAACCATCATGGTTTGAGAAACTGAAAAGCCTAATTTTCTACTCGCTTCTTGTTGTAAAGTAGAAGTCGTGAAAGGAGGAGCAGGAGATTTTTTGGCAGGTTTTTTCTCTAAATCATCAATTTTGAAACTTGCAGCTACACAACTTTCTAAAAACTGTTGTGCTTGTGATTTTTCATTTAATCTTTTTGAAAGCTCTGCATTTAATTTTTTGCCGTTTTCTACATCAAAGATAGCATCTACTTTATAAAATCCCTTTGAATTAAATTCATCTATTTCTCGTTCTCTTTCTACTACTACACGAACGGCTGCTGACTGCACACGCCCTGCCGAAAGTCCGTATTTTACTTTTTTCCAAAGAACTGGCGAAAGCTCAAAACCTACCAATCTATCCAAAATACGTCTTGCTTGTTGAGCATTTACCAAGTCATTATCAATCGTTCTTGGATTCTGAATGGCGTTTAAGATAGCCGTTTTGGTAATTTCTCTAAAAATAATCCGTTTTATATTTTTCTCATCCAAATTTAGAGCTTCTTTCAAGTGCCACGAAATAGCTTCTCCTTCTCGGTCATCATCCGTTGCGAGCCACACTGTTTCTACACCTTTTGCAAGTTTGCGAAGAGAACGAATAACTTCTTCCTTATCTTTCGAAATGACATAAGTAGGAGCAAAATTATTTTCGACATCAATGGCATCATTAGATTTTACTAAATCTCGAACATGTCCGAAACTGGAAGTAACTGTAAAGTCTTTTCCAAGATAATTTTCAATGGTTTTTGCTTTGGCTGGAGATTCTACAATGACGAGGTTTTTTGACATATTAGTATATAAAAATTGGCTGTGCGAAATGGATGTGGTAAACTCAATTCGTATAAAATAGTACGAAATGATACCAGTTTTGAATTGTTATCAAACTAAATAGAGAAAGCAGAATATAGATGGCTAACGCATAAAAACAAAAAAATGTTAGACTATTTTAGTAAATAGACCTCTATTTAGGTTATCAAGTCCAACAGAAAATTATGTTTTACAACGACAAAGTTACCTATTTTTTGATATTTGCCTAATTTGTGGAATTATTTTTCTATAATTCTTAAAAGGAATTATACAGATTGTCAACAAATTTTATTTAATTCAATAATTAAAAATTATAAAAACAATTCAATTTTCTCAGTCAGAATCTCAATAAGTTCTTCGTCCATAAATTCATATTCATCTGGAATATTCAAAACTTCCATCGTTGGGATTTCTAAGTGAGAATAGATTTTTTTGATTTTTTGTTTGTGGTCATTTTCCATTACCAAAATCAAATCTGCCCAAATTATATCATTTTCAGTAATTTTTCGATTGCTCTTTGGACTTACACCGACAGAACGAATATCAAAACGTTCATCATTTTTAAAGATAAATTCGGCTGTTCGGCTGCGTTTTTTGTTTTTACCACAAACAACTAGAAATTTTGCTCTTTCTTGCATTGATTATTTATTTTTTATTATTTTTAGAATTGATTTTACTTTATAATCCATTTTCACAAACCCTTTTTTATGAAAAAATTACTAGAGATGAACTGTCCTTATTGTAAAGAAACTGTTTTACCTTCCTTTTCAGGTGTTTCGTATGGTGGTTTACCTCCAACTGGGGGAGATTATGATTGGATGGAAACAGGAGGAAAAGCAACTTGACCAAGCTGCAACAAAACATCAGAAATTAGAGTTGAGATTGATTTAGAAACAGGAAAAATTTCAGAAATTGTAAAAGTTTATCCACCAAAAAAGGACTAAGAGTTACTGTTTACTAGACTAGCATCTCCAAAAATAGATAGGATAGTTTGAATAAATCACATAAAGTCAAATCAAAATTATAAGTTACAGAAAATGAAAAAACAATCTCAATTTTTGTATCTTTGCAACTCAATTCAAAAAACAGTGATTGTATTGATTTATAATTAATCATTGAAAACTAATAATTATTTTACCACTTAGCTGAAACTAAGAACGAGGTATGAAAACAACTCAAGAAAATAAGCAAGAGCTAGACAAAAAATTAGCCTTAAACAACGTCGAAAACCCTCATTTTCCGTATCGTGTACTTTTGTATTACTGTTTTACTCCAATAGAAAATCCAGAAAAATTTAAGGAAGAACATCATCTTTTTTGTATCAAATTAGGACTTCGTGGAAGAATTATCGTGGCTGATGAAGGTCTGAATGGAACAGTCTGTGGAACTCCAGAAGCATGTCAAAAATATATAGATGCTTTAGAGAGCGATGTTCGTTTTAAAGGTATTGATTTCAAAATTGATGCGTCTGAAACAAATACATTTAGCAAAATAAATGTTCGTTTGAAAAAAGAAATTGTTC
>DAIUBX010000245.1:0-5349 GCA_036846465.1 Bernardetia sp. | reverse complement strand
ATTAATAGGACTTTTGATACAACAATTTATTACTCGTTACGAAAATCCGACGGTTATTTTTGCTATCGATAATTCGGCTTCAATTTTATTGCAAGAAGATTCTACCAAAATAAATAATGCTCTAAATTCTATCCAACAAACAGCTCAAAATCTACAAGAAAAAGGATTTGATGTGGAATATAGAACATTATCAGAATTAAATAATGACAGTCTAAGAGAGAATACGAATAAAAATTCTGACAAAATAAATTTCAATTATTCTTCTTCGCCCATTAGTGATTTATTAGCAACCATTCAAAGCGAATTTGAAAATCGTAATTTATCTAATGTAGTTTTACTTTCCGATGGTGCTTATAATCAAGGACTTGCGCCTGATGTTTCGCCTTATTCCTTTTCACTTCAAACGATTGGAGTGGGTGATACTGTTCCCAAAAAAGATATTATTCTTAAAAGTTTGTTTCATAACAAAATGGCTTACTTAGGAAATCAGTTTCCAATAGTTGCAGAAATTACGCATACAGGTTTTGAGAATAGAGAAATTACGGCAGTTTTATCACAAAATGGAAAAACTATTTCTACTCAAAAAGTAAAATTTAGTTCTGCTCAAAATGATTTAAAAAGCATTGAATTTTTAGTAAAAGCAACTTCAAAAGGCATTCAACATTATGTTGTTACGGTTGTGCCACAAGAAGGAGAATTTACAACACAAAACAACACTTCACACGCTTACATTGACATTATAGACAGCAAAGAAAAAATACTTTTGGTAGCTGCTGCACCTCACCCAGACATAAAAGCCTTTCGTGCTGCCATAGAAAAAAATGAAAATTATAAATTTGATATTTATTTGCCTTATCTGCGTCCGACGGATTTAGAAGACAAATACGACCTCATTATTTATCATCAATTTCCTGATAAAATAGGAAAACCATTGCCGATTTTAGAAAAACTTAGAAAACTTACTTCTGCTGAACTTTTTATTATTGGACAATTAAGTGATTTTAATTCCTTCAATACACTCAATACAGGTGTAAAAATTCGTCCTTTGGGAAATCAATCGGATAAAGTAATTCCGTTTTGGAACTCTAATTTTTCAAAATTTTATCTGACAGACGAACAAAAAAGCCGTTTTGCTTCCTATCCTCCTGCTCTTGTTCCATTTGCTGATTATGAAATTTCCTCACAAGCTGAAATTATGTTGTATCAACGAGTTGGAAATATTCAGACTAAAAAACCTTTAGTTGTGATGAGCGAACAAAACGGCAAAAAAACAGGAATTTGGCTTGCCGAAAACACATGGCAATGGCGTTTGAATGAATATGCAGACACGAAAAGTCAAGAAGGATATGATGCACTTTTGAGTAAAATTATTCAATATCTTTCTACCAAAGACGATAAAAGACGTTTTAGAGTTTCTCCAACAGCTTCCCAGTTTTCTACTTCCGAAGGTGTGAGTTTTGATGTAGATGTCTATAATGCGATTTACGAACCTCTTTTAGGTCAAAATATTCGTTTAGAAATCAAAGATGAAGAGGGAAAAATACGAACTTATACATTTACAAATAATTCTTCTCCTTTCAGATATTCGGCTTCTGCACTTCCAGAGGGTGCATATTCGTTTAAAGCAACTACACAACTAGACGGAAAAACAGAAGTTTCTATCGGACAATTTACAGTAAGAGAAATAAAGTTGGAAAGCCTAAACGCTACGGCGGATTTTGGCGTAATGCGAAGACTAGCACAACAAAACAAAGGCAATTTTTATACACTTTCAAATCTACAAGTTTTACAAGATTCATTACAAAATCAAACTCCAATTCCAACTGTTTTTAGAAGTGAACAGCTTTCTGATGTAATTAATTTATGGTGGATTATGCTTTTGATTATTGGTCTAGCAAGTTTTGAATGGGGAGTTCGTAAATTTCAAGGTGGGTATTAGAATAGTTACCAGTTATTTAGTTACCAGTAATCAGTTGAATGCAAATGTATAACAGACTTCCTAGTCTGTTGTGTATTTGTAGGTCAAAGGCTCCCCTTTGACAGAAATACAAGTTTTTTTGATAAATTTTAAATACCAATACTGTTTGAAATGCAGTTTTTTATTTTTCACATCTAGGACAAATTCCCACTATCGTACAATATATTTCCTCCACTTTGTAAGCATTGTGCAATTTACACGCAGCTTCAAGGTGTGATAGGCATGTGATTCTATTGCATTTTTTGCAACTAAAATGCACATGATTAGGCTTGTAGTTTTCACAACAAGTGGCAGACGCTGCGTATTTAACTCCTCCCTCTGGGGTCATAACTTTATGAATTATTTTTTCCTCTACTAATCTACCCAAAATACGATAGACTGTTACTTTATTGCATACTTTTTTTAGAATTTTTTTTATTTCGTTAGGCGATAAAGCCACAGGCGAAGCCTCAATTAATTCTTTAATTTGTGTTTTTGCTACAGTAGTTTTCATGGGAAATGCACATTAAATAAGAATGAATTTGTGCCAATACAAATTATATTGACTTTGTTTTTGCAACAAGGTTGCATTTACAAATATAATTGTTATTTTTGCAACATTGTTGCATTTAGTAATAATTTTTGAAAAAATCTACATGATTCTAATTCGCAGTGTTTCTATTTGGTAGCATAATCTGATAATAAAAAAATGACCTCATGAAAAAACACAATTTGGCAGATATAACTGGCATCATAAGTTCTTTTGCTTGTGTAATACATTGTATGCTTACGCCTTTGTTTATTGCCTTTGAAATGAGTTTTGTTACTCAACCTATTTTTACGTATCTATTTCTTTTACTTTCTTTTTTTGCTATTCTAAAAACAACTAAAAATAATTCAAATAGAAGAATAAATAGTATTCTGTGGTTTTCATTTATTGCTTTTTCACTTTGTACATTATTTGAAGATGCGTATGAATGGTTAGAATATGTAGGTTATTTTTTTGCACTGCTTATCATTGTCGGACATATTTTGAATATACGGTTTTGTCAGAAATGTAAAATTACTACTACTCAACATTAATTTTATTTAATAATAATTTATTCAATTTATTCAAAATGAAAATAACAAAAACAGTAAAAAAACTACCCGTAACTTTATTGAGTGGCTTTCTTGGTGCAGGAAAAACAACCCTTCTTAATCATATTTTACACAATAAAGAAGGGTTGAAAGTAGCCGTTATTGTCAATGATATGAGTGAAATAAACATAGATGCTAATTTGGTCAAAAGTCAAAATACGCTTTCACGCACAGAAGAAAAGCTAGTAGAAATGAGTAATGGTTGTATTTGTTGTACGTTGCGAGAAGATTTGATGGTAGAAGTAGAAAAACTAGCCAAAGAAAATAGGTTTGATTATTTACTTATCGAAAATACTGGTATTGGAGAACCTGTTCCTGTGGCACAAACGTTTAGCTTCGTAGATGAAGAAAAAGGAATTGATTTATCTAAGTTTAGTTATATCGATACACTAGTAACTGTCGTGGATTGTTTTAATTTTTTTAACGATTTTGGAACAAATGAACGATTGATGGACAGACATTTAACTGACATGGAAGGCGATTATCGTACTATTGTAAATTTATTGACTGACCAAATAGAATTTGCCAACGTAATTATTTTGAACAAAACAGATTTGATTGAGGACAATAAATTAGGAGTCTTAAAAGCAATGCTGCAAAAACTCAATCCAAGTGCTAAAATAATTACTTCTTCATTTAGTAAAGTAGAACCAAAAGAAATTTTGAATACCAAACTTTTTGATTTCGAAGAGGCTCAAAATTCTGCTGGTTGGCAGAAAGAATTACAAGCTGGCGAACATACACCTGAAACAGAAGAATATGGCATTTCATCTTTTGTATTTAGAAATCAAAAACCTTTTCACCCAGAGCGATTTTGGAATTATTTGAGTAAAGCCTATCCAAGTGGAGTAATTAGGGCAAAAGGATTATTTTGGTTGGCTTCAAGACCCAACGATGCAATTAATTTTAGTCAAGCAGGAGGTTCTTCTCGTATCGAAAGAGCAGGAGTTTGGTGGGTAAGTATGCCCTTTTCTGAACGAATGAAATACCAATCTTTTGCTTTCAATAGAGAAGAAATTGAAAGAAGATGGACTAAAAAATGGGGAGATAGAATGAATGAACTTGTATTTATTGGACAAGATATAAACAAAGAAAAAATGACAACCGAACTTGAGAGTTGTTTATTACAAGAAAATGAGCAAAAATTATTTGATAGCAAAGCCAAATTTATAGACCCATTTCCTCAACCTCATGAGATGTAATTTGTTCTTATTTTTTCTAGTTCAAACGTTGACGCTTGAACTAGAAAAATACAATTTAATCACCCACCACAACCCACCAAACGATTATAACGTTCTCTAGCTTCTGCTCTCAATTCTTCTTGTTCTTCTTCTGAAAGTTCTGTGATTTTATCTTTTGAATTTTCAATATGCGTTTTTTCTTCGTGATTTTGGGTAGATTTTTTTTCTACTTCTTTGTCTTCTTTCTTATTTTGATGCTTTTTCATTTTTGTAAAAATTTTGAGGTTATTTTTTTATTTCTTTACGATTAATTGAATAGATTTGTTCTAAAACAAGAAGTCATAGTTTGCATTTATCCTGCCTTTAATCATACAAATCCTATCACTCGCTAATCAGCTACAAAAATCATTTACTGCAATTTCTGCCAAATATCATCAAATTTTTGTGGCGATTGAATAATAGAATAAATTTTTTCAGCTATAAATTTTGGCGATGCAAGTTGATTTTTCGCCTTCAATTCCTTAAAATATTCTACATTCGAAAACTCATTTTGTTTTGATTTTCTGATTTGCTCTTGCATATTCGTATCGACGACACCGACAGAAACATTGAAAATATGCGTATTTTGATTCAAAATTTTTTCTTCTTCTTTTATCACTTCCGAAAAAAGATTTAGACCAGCTTTAGAAGCACAATAGGTACTCCAGCCATCAATCGGACGCTGTGAAGCACCAGAAGAAATATTAATAATTACCTTTTCTATGTTTCCAAAAGTCGCAGTATCAAACGTATGCAAAAACTCATTCATCAAAATAAAAGGAGCGATTGTATTTATATTCATCGTCTTGACAATATCTTGACTAGGAATTTTGCCTACATAACCCACTTCTCCAAGCGTTCCTGCATTATTTATCAAAACTACTTTCTCAATTTTGCTTTTTACTCTTTTCTGCAAATCTATTTTTCCAAAGAAACCAATTAAATTATTTATTTCTGATAAATCAAAAGAATGATGTTTGTAATTTTGATGATGAATGGTTTGAGTACGAGAAATTCCTTCTACCAAAATAT
>DAIUBX010000244.1:541-5356 GCA_036846465.1 Bernardetia sp. | reverse complement strand
AAATAAATTTGAATACCAAAAATAATAGACAAAAAATTGTGTACGGTTTTAAATTGATTTTTATTAAAAAACGTAATTATCTTTTTTAAATTACTTTTCACTTCAAAAAACCAAAAATGGTTTTGTCTCATTTACAAAGAAGAGAGCAGTAAGTTAGAAATAAAAGAAACAGATAATAGGGAAGTTTCTCAAAAAATCGTATTTTTATAGTTCTTGTAAATTAACTATATTAGATTGTACAAAAATAGTTACTCAAATTATCCTAAAAACTAATAATAGCTGTTCATCAAAATTATGACAAGTAGTCCGTTTAAGGTATTGGAAGCGTATGGACGCAAGGACAAAGAAATTTTTTTTGGTAGAGATGCCGAGATTCAATTACTATTCAAAAAAACAACAGAAAGTAATTTGGTCTTGGTCTATGGTGCGTCTGGAACTGGAAAGACGAGTTTGGTGCATTGTGGTTTGCCAATTTGTTTTTCTTCTGACGACTGGCTACCTCTTCATGTCCGTAGAAAAGACCATATCGGAACGGCAATTTTGGAAGAAACAAATAAATACCTTCAACGAAAACTCAAACCACATACGCCTTTGCATCTTGCCATTAAGGCACTTCACATGACTTTTTTTCGTCCTATTTATGTAATCATTGATCAATTTGAAGAATTATATATTTCAGGAAGTAGAGAAGAGCAAACCCAATTTTATGATTTTATTCAGACCGTTTTGTCTAGTGAATATAATTGTAAGGTTATTTTGGTAATGCGTGAGGAGTATTTGGCAGATTTATCGGAGTTTGAAGAACGTGTACCTCAACTTTTTGATTATAGAGTTCGTGTAGAAAAAATGCGTCGAACCAATGCCAAAGAAGTGATTCTAAAATCAGCTCAAGCCTTTGATATTCAAGTAGAATATCCAGAAGAAACGGCTGATTTGATTGTTTCGCAGGTAGCAGAAGAACGCAGTTTGATAGAACTTACCTATCTTCAAATTTATTTAGACCGTCTTTACGAACTTGCCAAAACCAAACAAGGTGTACTAGCAAGTTATACAAGTGCTGTAAATAATAACTGGGCAGACCCTATTATTTTCAATCCAGAACTTGTCAAAGAACTCAGTACGATTGGCGATGTTTTGGGGGAGTATTTGGAAGAACAAGTAAAAAAAGTTCAGAATCGTTTGCCTAAAACAGAAGAACGACAAGTTTGGATAATTCTTAATTTGCTTGTAACTGACGACGGAACTCGTGTTTCGATGGATTTGCACGAAGCTACGAATCTGATGTATTCGCATGGCGCAAGTAAAGAAAATATTACCTTTTGTTTAGAAGAACTCAGTAAAGTTCGTATTATTCATCTTTCAGAACAGCGTGTTGAGTTAGCTCACGATAGTCTTGCTCTAAAAATTGTTGAAAGACTTACAACAGAAGAAAAAAATCTAGCTAAAGCAAAAGAAATTCTACAAACGGGAGTCAAAACCTACCAAAATACAGGCGAAGTATTAAGTAAGAATAGCCTTTCTTTGATTGAACCTCATTTGGAAACTCTTCAACTTGTAAATGAAGAACAAGATTTAATTGTAAAAAGTAAACGTAGAGCAAAAACAAATAAAGTTATCAAAACCATTTCTTTGGTAATTGTAATTTTTATGCTAGGTATTTTGTCTGCTTGGGCATTGCGTGAACGAAGTATTGCCATTGATAGAAAAGATGAAATAGAGATGCAAAATGAACAAATGAAATTGCAGCTCAATAGTTCTATGCGACTTAGTAATCAATTAGATAAAAAACTTGGAGAGTTAGTAGAAAAAGAAAAAATATTAGAAGAAGTGCTAAAATTAGATAAAAGCACGTACCTAGTTATTGAAAATAAAAACAAGGAAATCAATCAATTGGGTGTTACGGTAGATGCGCTCAAAGAAAGAATTGATGAAAAAGACAAAACTCAAGAGCAAATTGAAAGAAGAGCGAAGGCAAACGAACTTCTGACAGAAGCATTATTAAAAGCTGAGTATAATCCAAATTATTCTATTCGTTTGGCAGAAATTGCAAATCAAATTTATCCGAGTAGAAATGCTCAAACAACAATTGAGAATATTTATAGAGATCATTTTTTGAGAAATTATCCAACAAATAAGAGCATTTCTATTTATGAAAATGCTAAAAATCTATTGAGAAGTAATCAAATTCCTAAAATATCAGAAACTCAAAAAGAGGATTTGGGGATTAGGCAATTTGAAAAATAAGTATGAAGTACTGAAATCTACTTTGACGGAAGTGCTGCAAATCTCATTTTTCAAATTACCTTCTTACAAAAATTCAAAATCAACTTTTCCATTGTCTCATAACAGCCAAATTCGGTAAAATTATAGTTCTCTTTTGGTAATTCTAGTTTATTTTCTGTCAAAAAAGCAGAATCAAAGTCATGGTGAGCTATTTTTATTAAATAAAGAATGAACAAACGCAAACGTTCGTCTTTCGAATCTTTCAAATGACGCTGATAATAATTTCTAAGATTATTTGCTTCTGAAACAAAATCTTCCATTCCTGTATAAAATAAAAATAATAACTTTATCCAAATTCGGATGATATTATAGCCTGTTTTATCTTTTGTAATCGGCTCGTCTGGAAGCTGTAAAAGTAGATTTTTTCTATAAAAATTAGGTGTAAATTTCTTTACTAATTTTGGGTCTTTATCTTCTAAAATCAAAAATAAATAGGCTTCACGCAGTCTCCACGAAGATTTGTCCCATTTATCAAGCCTTTCAAACTGTGGCGTTTCTAATACTTCTAATAAAATCAGAGCAGCTTGTTTGTAGCCATGTTTGGGTTCGTTTATTTTTAAAAGGGTATCAAAATAAAGCTCTTGAATCTTAAATTTATTAAAGGCTTGATAGGTTGTGAGTTTGGTTGCTCTTTTTATTAATTGTAAGGCTTGTAAAAATTCTCCTGCATAACGATGTGTATAAATTTGTGCAATCAAAAGCTCTAAATTTCGTGTAGGTGTATTCAGATGAGGAAATGTTTGAAAATGTTCTTGCCAATCATTTGTATTTTTTTGTAAGTCTTCTAGTTGGGGTTGGCTCTGTAAAAGACGAGTATTTCTGAAACGAAAACCGTATAATTTAGCCAACGGATGTGTATTTTTTTTGTCTTCTTTATATTTTTTGTAATATTTCTCACTCAATTTTTCGGCTGCGTAGGCTTCAGCTTCCCATTCAGAATATTGCCCAATAAAAAACTTGGTTTTTGCTTGCATTACTTCCCAGTAACTTTTCAAGTTATCCAAAAAAATCATTTTTTCTCTCAATTCTTGCGCTTCTAAGGTATATTTTTCGGTTTCATTGGCAAATCCTTTTAACGCATAAATGGTTCGTAATTTTCGGACACATTCCCATTCTATTTCTATCAAGTGATATTCTTTTGCCTTCTGACGAACTCTTTCAATGATTTTTTCGGCATTGTGATAGACATTTTGAATCAATAATTTGTCTGCAATAATCAAATATTGATTTGCCAAAAATTTTGTTTCATCTTGATTAAAAATATCTTTTCGTTTGCTCTTTCGTATCTTTTTTTCTACCTCCAAATCACTAGAAAGTAAAAGCTCAAAAAGTTTATTGATTAAATTTCGCTTGAGCATCAAATAACGTTTATCAGAGGGCAAAGTTTCGTATAAAAAATTTGCAGCTTCTTCTTCATTTTGAATTATTCCTTTTGAAACAGCATCAAATAATTTTCTCATTTTAGATTCTTTAGGCAAAACTTGTTCTAAAGACGTGAGAGGATATTTGGAAAGAATAAAGGTAAGTTCTAAGAGTAAGTCCATTTTTAGGTTTCTATATAAGAATGATTTTAGAACGTAATTTACAAATATGAATTCTGAATTAACGTAAAAAAGCAAAATTAAAGCGTTGTTAATGTTAAAATTGGTTTACTATTCTATCGTTTTTTATCAAAACAAAAAAATAATAATAGATACTTTGCTTAACAATTAATTCACACAAAGTTCAATCGTTATTTTCTTTTTTTCAACTCAAAAAAGTTGTTTGAAGTCTTTATAAGGTGTTTTACTCTAATTTTACTCCTACAAAGTTCGCATTAACTTCTTACTAATCAATCCTTTTACTATGAACAAATCAATAACAAAACTTTACATATTTATCTCATAATTCTGAAAAGACTGCTTAATTCTTACATAAAATTACTTTACTATCTTAACTGTTTTTTGATTGTGAGCGCAAGGCAAAGGGAGTAGTTTTGGGAATATTAGAATTACAAAAATTCTTATATCCCCTTTTACTATAAAAATTTATTTACAAAGTTCCCTTTCCCTTTTCAAAAATGATCACAAATTTAAAATTTCAATTTTTTTCTGTTTTATTGATTTTTATTGGCTTTACTTTTTCTGTAAATGCCCAAATTACTCCTCCTTCTAATCTTTCAGGTTCTGCTTTAAGAACTTGGTACAAACAAAATTATTTTGATGGAAAACACAGAACGTTAGGCTACTCAACGGCTAGACGTTATATGTACAATAACATCGACAACAAAAATAATTCAATTACTTGCGTTTATTCGGGTTTTGTGCAGCCTTGGACGTATGGAGGAACAGGCACAAACCCAGCTCCTATTAACTGCGAACATACAGTACCTCAAAGTTTTTTTGGACAAGCAGAACCGATGGTTTCAGATATTCATCATTTGTTTGCTACATATGGAAATTGGAATAGTACACGCTCAAACTATCCTTTTGCAGAAATTACAGATTCTCAAACTGAAAAATGGATGGTAAATGCAACTTCACAAACTTCAAT
>DAIUBX010000244.1:0-531 GCA_036846465.1 Bernardetia sp. | reverse complement strand
CCTTCATCAAATATCAATGCATATAGCGAATATGCAAATCAAAAATTTGAACCTCGTGAAGACCATAAAGGAAATACAGCCCGTGCCATTTTTTATTTTTACACCATGTATCCAACTCAAGCAGGTGCGATGAGCCGAGTAGCTGATATTAACGTTTTGAATCAGTGGCACTTATCTGACCCTGTTGATGCTGCTGAAATAGAGAGAAACAACAAAATTCAACAGTATCAAGGCGACCGTAATCCGTATATTGATTATCCACAAACAGTGGCTACTGCATGGGGACTTGTGCCACAAAATCCAACACCAATAGTAGGTACTGAACTTTTCATTTCTGAATACATTGAGGGTTCTTCTAATAATAAAGCTATTGAAATTTATAATCCTACCTCTTCTTCTATCAACCTTACTGGATATTCTCTTCAAAAACAAACAAACGGAGCGGGAAGCTGGAATTCAAATCTTGCTTTGAGTGGAACTTTAGCAGCAGGGAAAACCTATTTAATCGTTAATTCTTCGGCTACTACAACT
>DAIUBX010000243.1:4739-5356 GCA_036846465.1 Bernardetia sp. | reverse complement strand
AATAAATTTGAATACCAAAAATAATAGACAAAAAATTGTGTACGGTTTTAAATAAATTTGTTTATAATCCTCCACTATTCTATTATTTTAACTGTTTTTATTCAATTATTTATAGATATAATTCAAATTAGGTTTGATAAATTTCCCTTTTGAAAGAAAACTAATTTGGTTTTAATTATGCAAAATTCCCTTATTGTCATTTTTTGTTGGTGTATTTTTTTGATTTCTTCTTTTGGAGAGAATGGAAAAACTATGGCTCAAAATTCGTTCAAAAGTCAGAATTCAGCTTTTGAAAAAATAAATGAAACAACAGATAAAAATGAAGTAGAATTTGTCTTGGATAAAATATTGAGAGGACACTCGGCAGGTGTACAAAATATTCGTTTTAGTCCTGATGGAAAGTGGATTGCTTCTGCTAGTCTTGACCGAACGATTATTATTTGGGATGTAGAAACAGGTATTTTGAGGCATCGTCTATATGCTCATTCGGCAAGTGTTTATGAAGTAACATTTAATAAAAAAGGCGATTTATTGGCGAGTGCTTCCGAAGATGGAACGGTTTGTTTGTGGGATTCTCGGTATGGAAAACTTTTAGGAACATATAAAAATAAGCCTTT
>DAIUBX010000243.1:4379-4729 GCA_036846465.1 Bernardetia sp. | reverse complement strand
TAACCAACGGACTTATTTTGCGTTCGGTTTCTTTTGTTGTTTTTTCTCCTGATAATAAATATTTGTATTTCGGTGGCGATAACGGTTATATTATGCGTGTTCGTATTGACATTCCAAATCAGATTCCGATGCAAGTTTTTTCTATTAATTCTGAAAAAGACCTTTTATCAAATACCATTACAGGAGGAACAATCGCTAGTACAGGAAAAGAACTCATTTTTAGCGTCGACCATTATGTCTATGCGATTTCTCTCCAAAATCATCAATTAGTTCGTCGTTTTCATTATTCAAAATCGGATATTAATGATATTGTAATTGGTGCAAATTCAAATCAAATTATGTTGAAAGAC
>DAIUBX010000243.1:0-4369 GCA_036846465.1 Bernardetia sp. | reverse complement strand
AATCAAATTACAGGTTGGGCATTTGATGGAACGCTCATTACTTGGGATTATTTTTCAGCTAAAAAAACAGATACTTTCAAGGTTTCTCCAGATGAAAATTATAGTGCAGCATCATACAGTAAAGATGGAAATTGGTTAGCAACAGGCGCAAATGGAATAGTTGCCAAAATTTGGGACACGCAAACAAAAGAAAATGTAGCTGTACTTGCAGAGCATAAAAGAATAGTACGAGTATGCCGTTTTAGTCCAACTCAAAATGATAAAGTAGCGACGGCTTCTTATGATGGAAGAGTTTATATTTGGAAGGAAAAGACAGAAGAAGATAGGATAGAAAATGAGCAAGAAGAGATTTTGGTAAGCACAACCAAAGTTGAGCAATACCAAAACGAAAATCAATCAAAACAAGAAATTAAAATCAATCAAAACTCTGAGTTAATAACAGAAGGAGCTTGTGATACTGTTTTTGTGGATAGAATTGTGGAAAAAATAGTTGAAAAACCTATTTATCTTGAAGCTAAAAATAATGAACAAAGTAGTAATAAATTAAATTCTGATTCAGAGAAAATAAACCCAGAAATAAATTCATCAACAGAGGAAATCATAAAAGAAAAAATAGTTTATGTTCGTGATACCATTTATATCAGGGATACAGTTTATCAAAAAGTTTTTGTAAAGGCAGAAGCTAAAGAGATAATAAAAAATACTACAGATAAGAATACTATAACTAAGGAAGATAAAGAAAATGGACTTACTGCCAGTACAAAAAAAGAAGTTATTCAAACACCACTAGAAAATATTGAAAGTAATAAAAAAGAAGAGTTAGAAAATAATAATGAAACTCAACAAGAAGAAGAATCTGAATTTGACAAACAATTTGCAGTAGGCAAAACACTAAATCTTCAAAATATTCAGTTCGAACAAGGGACTTCAAAACTACTTTCTAAGGCGTATGAAGACTTAGAAAAGTTGCTTTTAATGTTGAAAAAATATCCAAAAATGAAAATTTCTTTGGGAGGACATACAGATAATGTTGGTTTACATACTGTCAATCTTCGTCTTTCGGGTGAGCGTGTCAGAACAGTTCAAAATTATTTAGTTTCTCATGGTATTTCTCGTTCACGTATCCAAACTCGTGCGTATGCAGGAACATATCCTATTGCCAGTAATGCAGAAGAAGAAACACGAAAACTGAATCGAAGAGTAGAAGTTACTATACTTTCAAAATAGAGTAAAAAAAAAAATAAATTCAAAAAGCCTTATCTTACTGCAAAGATAGGGCTTTTTTATGCCTTTTATTTATTATGTATGTCAAAAATTCAACAAAAGCTTTATCCGTATTCTGTGGTACACAGAATACTGTTTTTGTCGGTAAGACAACAGCAAGAGTTACTATTCTTTCAAAATAAATTAAGTCAAGTCTAGCATTTTAATATAAAAAGTCTTATCTTACGAATGTATGTACTTTGTTAATACGATGCTTTTGTCAGCATTTTAGATATCAGCAATTTATCCCCTAGACTTTTTTTACGGCTCATTTATTTATTAAAAACAAAAAAACTATGAAAAACAAAGCTAATTTTGTATCATTCTTCTTACTTCTAAGTGTTTTTTTAAGCCTTTTTTTAGGTTCTTGTGAATGGAAAAATGAAGAAGAAGAATTTGGTGTTGTGGTCTGTGATACATCACAGGTAACCCTTTCAGGAACAGTAAAACCAATTTTACAAACGAATTGCTATGCCTGTCATTCTAGCTCGGCTGCATCATCTTTTGGTGCAGGAATAAATCTTGAAGATTATTCTGCTTTGCAAAGTAGGGCTAATAGTCCTTCTTTTTTGGGTTCAATAAAACACTCATCTGGGTTTTCTTCTATGCCTAGAGGAGCTGCAAAGTTATCAAGTTGTGATATTAGATTAATCGAAACATGGGTTCAAAATGGTGCAAACAATGATTAATTTTGTTATAACAAATCTCATAAACTGAAATAATCACCTCTAAAAATAAAACAATGAACAAAAATTATTCATTTCTTTCTGCTTTTTTACTCTTATTTTTCACTTGTTTCTCTTCTCAATTTACATTTGCTCAAGATGATTTAGATGCCCTTTTAGACGAACAAGAAAAAGAAAATCCTAAAACAGAATACACAACAGGCGCATACAAATCTACTCGCCTTATCAACCTTCATACAACTGAAAAAGTAGCAAAAGGAGCTTTAGAATTCAGAATTTCGCACCGTTTCGGAACTTTAGATGGTGGAGGATATGAGTTTTTTGGACTTGACCAAGCTACCATTCGTTTAGGTTTTGAGTATGGATTAAGCGACCGAATTATGATAGGAGTAGGTAGAAACTCTTTTCAAAAAACGTATGATGGACTTTTCAAAGCTGACCTGCTACGACAAAGCACAGGCGAAAAAAATATGCCTATTAGTCTGACTTATGTAGGAACAGCAGCCATAAACACACTAAAATCTACCGTCGGACAAGAACAAACCTTTGCAAATCGTCTGACTTATACCAATCAACTTATTTTGAGTAAAAAATTTAGTGAAGGCTTTTCATTTTTACTTGCGCCTTCATGGGTACATCGCAATCTTGTTCCTACCGAAAATGATGCAAATGATATTTATGCACTTGGTTTTGGAGGGAGAGTAAAACTGACTAAACGAACGTCTTTTAACGCTGAATATATTTTCAGAATGCCTGTTGCAGATTCGCCTCTTTTTGATTCTTATTACAATTCTCTTTCTGTAGGTTTTGATATCGAAACAGGTGGACACGTTTTTCAACTACATCTGACAAACTCTCGTTCGATGATAGAAAAAGGATTTATTGCTGAAACTGGTGGCGACTGGCTAGACGGTGGCATACATTTTGGCTTTAACATCACTAGAGAATTTGTTCTTAGAAAAAGCAAATTCAATTAAACTTATTTACCAAATCATTCCCTCTTTCAATTATGAAAACCTATCAATCATTGTTTTTTATTGCAGTATTATTTGTTTTTCAAAGTTTTTTTTCAACTCTTTTAGCACAACGTTATACCTTGGAAGACAGTAAAGTTCATTTTTTTTCTAGCGCACCTATGGAAGACATAGAAGCCAACAACAAAGATTGTAAAGGAGTCATTGACACCAAAACAAATGCTTTTTCTTTCCGAATTCCTATCAAATCATTTGTTTTTCCATCTTCTTTGATGCAACAGCATTTTAATGAAAATTATATGGAGAGCGAAAAATATCCAAATGCAACTTTTAAGGGGAATATAGAAGGAGACTATGACCTTAAAAAAGATGGAACTTACGATGTTGTGGCAGTTGGAGATTTAGAAATTCACGGCAAAAAACAAGCTCGTAAAATTCCTAGTCAGATAATTGTCAAAAATGGAAAGGCTTCTATCAAAAGTACATTTGATGTAAAATTAGCAGACCACGATGTAGAAGTTCCATCTCTTATGTTTCAAAAAATAGCTGAAACGATTAAAGTTGATATGGATTCGGATTTGAAATTGTATGAATAAAGTTAAGTAGAAAACTTTATTCTATCCACAAACGTCTGTTTGGAATGTTATTTTTGCCTAAAGTAAGAATGGCATTTATTCCAAAAATAGGCGTTTGTTGATTTAGTCTTCTTGTAGGTTTTAGTTCTTCGTTATTCATATCAAACTGCGCCAAAGCAATAAATTGTTTGGTATGAAATCCTGCAAAAGCTCCCAAATATACGTTTTTGTGAATAGGGAAAAACCACTCTGTTTGTATGCGCTGTTCTTGAAAAAAACGACGTTCTGAATTAGGATTTATTTTCTGAATTTCTTTAAAAAGCTCAAAAGACAACGTTCCGATGAGTTTTTTTTGTGGATTATTTTTTGAAATACTGAAATACTTATTTACTGCAAACTGAAAACGAAGCCTAGAAACAGGGTCATAAAACGAATTATTTGATAAAATTCTCTCAAAAGCAACTTGCTGCCACAAAGTAAAATCTAGTTTTTTGATAGGCGAATAATGGCGTAAATGTCCACGCAAAGTAGTCGTATTAATATTCAATTCTGAATATCTCAAAGAAAGTCCTCCTATCCATTTTTTAGAAAGTAAACGTTCATAACTTAGATACAGACTTTTTTGATAAAAATAATGCAATGGAAGACTACAATAAGATAATTGAGTCCCTAAATATCCGCTTCAAAAAAGCTAGGAATATTAATATTTTACAGCCCCTCACTATTGAGAACTACTATGATGTTGAGAACACCATCATCATCCCAAATAAAGGAGAAGTTCGTTATGGACGTGACAAAAAGTTGGTTAACCACAACGAAGTTCTCTTTATTCCGGGAGGTAAATTGATTTCTCTTACTTACGGTAGTGGAA
>DAIUBX010000242.1:3985-5357 GCA_036846465.1 Bernardetia sp. | reverse complement strand
GCTAGTCGTATTCAAAAGGCAATGTTGCCCCCTCTCAACGAAATTAAAAATGCCTTTGAAGAAGCGTTTGTTTTGTGGCATCCTTGTGATGTAGTGAGTGGTGATTTTTATTGGTTTGCCACAGTAGATGATAAAGTTTGTATTGCTGCCGTCGATTGTACGGGACACGGAGTTCCGGGTGCGTTTATGTCTATGATTGGAAATGATATACTCAATCATATTGTACTCGGAAAAAAAATTACAGACCCTGCACTTATTTTGCAAAATCTTCATGAGCAGGTTTCATTAGCCTTGCGTCAGTCGGAAACGCAAAATCAAGATGGAATGGATATGGTACTTTGTGTCTATGATACAACAAGTAAAACAATGGCTTTTGCAGGTGCTAAAAATCCATTGTATTACGTTCAAAACAAAAAACTCAAACAAATAGAGGGAGCAAAATCGCCTATTGGTGGGCGTTGGAGAAGCAACGAAGGAAACCGAATCTTTGAAACACATACCATAGAAATAGATAAACCCACTACTTTTTTCTTATGCACAGACGGTTATCAAGACCAATTTGGAGGAGAAGAAGGGAGAAAACTAATGAAGAAAAAAATGAAATCATTATTTTCAGAAATAGCAGAACTAGAAGACACCAAACAAAAAGAAAAACTAGAAACTTATTTTCTAAACTGGAAAAAAGAAGAAGAGCAAGTCGACGATGTTTTAGTTATGGGTTTTAAAGTGAGTTAGTTTTTCTTTGTAGATAAAAAGTACATTTTGATTTTTTGTAAAAAATGAAGTTAAAAAATTGTAAATAATAAATAAATTAGTAAATTGAAAAGGAATGAACTTTAATATTTACTTACACTATTTACCATTACTAAAAATAATGAATTCACTATTCTTTCCTATAAAAAAAATAATACTTCTTATATTAGTTATTTTAATAGCCATATTTTTTTATTCTAATAGCTCTTCATTATATGCACAATCTGATATAAGTTCTAACGCAACTCCTTTTATTCGTAATTACTCTCCCAAAGAATATCAAGCTGGTGCTGTAAATTTGAATGTAAAGAAAGATAAAAACGGAATTCTTTATTTTGCTAATAATCTAGGAGTAGTACAGTTTGATGGAAAAAATTGGAGAACAATTGAAATTCCAGTCCATTTTGTTCGTGCTTTAGATATTGATGAAAGTGGGACTGTTTTTATAGGTGCTATTGACCAACTTGGAAAACTAGAACTTGATTCTATGGGAAAATTAGAATTTGTTTCTTTGTTAGATTTATTAAAAGAAGAAGATAGGAAATTTGGAGAAGTTTGGAAAGTTGAATCTACACCACAAGGAACATTTTTTAGCACAGACAAATATATTTTTCGTTAT
>DAIUBX010000242.1:0-3975 GCA_036846465.1 Bernardetia sp. | reverse complement strand
AATTCTACTTTTATCGTTTTACCATGATATTTCTGTATTTAAAATATATTTTTCGTTATAAAGACGGTAAAATAAAAAAATGGACAACTGAAGGAAAATATTTTTATTTAGTATATTATGTCAATGACCAAGTCTATGTTTTAGATAGTGGAATTGGACTAAAAAAACTAGAAAATGAAGAGTTAAAATTAATTTCTGATGATGAGTTAATAAGAAATTCTGCAATTTATTTTATGCTTCCTTATACTCAAGAAAATAAAAAAGAAATGCTATTTGGACGAACCAAAGGGGATTTTCTTATTTATAATCCCCAAACAAATTCATTAAGACCCTTTAAATCAGAACTCAATGCAGAAGAAATAGCTTCTATCTATAATGGAATAATAGGAACAGACGGAAACTATTATATCTCTCTGCTTAATTATGGAATTGTTTGTTTGAACCCTAAAGGAAAAAAAATATTTCAATTTGATAGAAAAGATGGATTAGTGGATAAAGTGTATGCAGCAGAATTAGACGAACAAGGTAATCTATGGTTGGCACTTGTAAAGGGAGTAGCAAAAGTGGAAATAGGTTCTCCGTTTAGGAAGTTTGATGAACAAAACGGATTATTAGGAATTATAACAGGAATGAATGAATATAAAGGCAAATTATATGTAAGCACAACAAATGGCATTCACAAATACAATGAAGAAAAATTAGTCTTTGAGTTATTAGAAGGAACGCCTTATCAAAATTGGAAAATTGAAAAACTACCTATTCAAGGTGATACGTTACTTCTTGTTTCCACTAATGTAGGAATAGATAAAATAGATGAAAATCAAACAATAAATTTATTTAAAGCAGATGCTTCCGTAAATAGGTTCGTTATTTCTGAAAGCAAAAAAACGCTTCTCTATGCAGGATTGCTAAATAAACAAGGAGTTTATGAACTAAATTTTTTCAATAAAAACTCACAACCATCTTCCAAGCAAGTAATTCCAAACCTTACCACAGAAGGACTTGAGGTAGTAGATAATCTTTTATTTGTGCTTGATGATGAAGACAGTATACATGTGTTTGAAGAAAAAGATTCGTTAGAAAAGTTAGATATACATTTTAAACAGCAAGTCAATGATATAGAAAGGCATACTAATACACTACTACTTGCTACTGATTCTTTGGTATATGTATGGAAAAAAAATGCTTTTAAGCCCTATACAGTTCTTAATGAAAAATTATCTAATAATGCAATTTTGAGGATATATTCTTTGGACGATGAGTATATAGTTCTTGCGATAAGTAAAAAGGAAAAGTCTATTTACTATTTATTTAACACACACAATAACTCTCTTCAAAAATTACCTATCGAGAGACTGACAGACAATTCTATATATATTCATGCTTTTTTAAAAAGCCAAGAAAGTCTAAATAAGACAAAAAAAATAGCTATTGCAACTTCAGAAGGATTATATTATTTAGATATTGAATCAAATAGCTATACCAATACAAAGTTTAATGTATATATACGAAAAATACTCCAAGCAAATGATACTTTATTTATAGAGAATCATATAGAAAAAAATACCAATCCAATATTGAATTATGAGCAAAACTCACTTACTTTTTTCTATAGTTCAAATAATTCTTTTGATGAACAAAATACTGTTTTTAGATATAGATTGAATGGCTATGATAAAGAATGGTCAGAATGGACAACTGAAACAAAAAAAGAATATACCAACCTTAACGCAGGAATCTACTCATTTGAGGTAGAAGCAAAAAATACGTACGGAACAACCAGTCAAATTACAAAATATGAGTTTAAAATAAAAGCTCCGTTTTATAAAACTTGGTGGGCTTATAGTGCTTATTTCATTTTTTTAATCCTTTTTATATGGATATCAATAAAATTAAACTTGAAACGTTTAAAATCTAAAAATATTAAATTAGAAGAAATTATATCACAAAGAACATCACAATTAATAGAAAAAAACACAGAAGTATCCATACAAAATGAACAACTAGAACAACAACAAAAACTCATCGAAACGGCTTATCAAAATGTCAGCCTTTTGAGTGAAGTAGGAAAACAAATTACATCGCATCTTTCTATTGAGATGATTGTAGAAATGGTCTATGAGTCTGTCAATAAGCTTTTAGATGCTTCTGTTTTCAGTATTGGAATTTATAATGAAAAAGAACAAAGTTTAGATTTTATCAACTCAAAAGAAAAAGGCGAAACACTGCCGTTTCATCAAACTTTCCTAGCCACAGATAATTTACCTTCTTATTGTTTCAATAAAAATACTGAAATTAATATAAGTGATTTACAAAAAGAATATAATAATTTTATTCCTAATCAAGAATTAAAAGTATTAGAAGGTGCCATGCCAGAATCATTGATTTATGTCCCCATTATTTATAAAAATGAAACGATTGGAGTGCTGACTGTTCAGAGTTTTGAAAGATACAGTTATAATGAAAATCATCTAAATATTATCCGAAATATTGCCGTTTATGCTGCCATTGCACTCATTAATGCAAAATCGTATCAACAAATTGCAGAACAAAGCAAAGCTATCAGCATTCAAAATAAAAATATAACATCAAGTATCAATTATGCTAGTCGTATTCAAAAGGCAATGTTGCCCCCTCTCAACGAAATTAAAAATGCCTTTGAAGAAGCGTTTGTTTTGTGGCATCCTTGTGATGTAGTGAGTGGTGATTTTTATTGGTTTGCCACAGTAGATGATAAAGTTTGTATTGCTGCCGTCGATTGTACGGGACACGGAGTTCCGGGTGCGTTTATGTCTATGATTGGAAATGATAT
Organism: Bernardetia sp.; assembly: GCA_036846465.1. Taxonomy (GTDB): domain Bacteria; phylum Bacteroidota; class Bacteroidia; order Cytophagales; family Bernardetiaceae; genus Bernardetia. The sequence continues at coordinate 1,163 of DAIUBX010000242.1, read as the reverse complement.
ACTCAATCATATTGTACTCGGAAAAAAAATTACAGACCCTGCACTTATTTTGCAAAATCTTCATGAGCAGGTTTCATTAGCCTTGCGTCAGTCGGAAACGCAAAATCAAGATGGAATGGATATGGTACTTTGTGTCTATGATACAACAAGTAAAACAATGGCTTTTGCAGGTGCTAAAAATCCATTGTATTACGTTCAAAACAAAAAACTCAAACAAATAGAGGGAGCAAAATCGCCTATTGGTGGGCGTTGGAGAAGCAACGAAGGAAACCGAATCTTTGAAACACATACCATAGAAATAGATAAACCCACTACTTTTTTCTTATGCACAGACGGTTATCAAGACCAATTTGGAGGAGAAGAAGGGAGAAAACTAATGAAGAAAAAAATGAAATCATTATTTTCAGAAATAGCAGAACTAGAAGACACCAAACAAAAAGAAAAACTAGAAACTTATTTTCTAAACTGGAAAAAAGAAGAAGAGCAAGTCGACGATGTTTTAGTTATGGGTTTTAAAGTGAGTTAGTTTTTCTTTGTAGATAAAAAGTACATTTTGATTTTTTGTAAAAAATGAAGTTAAAAAATTGTAAATAATAAATAAATTAGTAAATTGAAAAGGAATGAACTTTAATATTTACTTACACTATTTACCATTACTAAAAATAATGAATTCACTATTCTTTCCTATAAAAAAAATAATACTTCTTATATTAGTTATTTTAATAGCCATATTTTTTTATTCTAATAGCTCTTCATTATATGCACAATCTGATATAAGTTCTAACGCAACTCCTTTTATTCGTAATTACTCTCCCAAAGAATATCAAGCTGGTGCTGTAAATTTGAATGTAAAGAAAGATAAAAACGGAATTCTTTATTTTGCTAATAATCTAGGAGTAGTACAGTTTGATGGAAAAAATTGGAGAACAATTGAAATTCCAGTCCATTTTGTTCGTGCTTTAGATATTGATGAAAGTGGGACTGTTTTTATAGGTGCTATTGACCAACTTGGAAAACTAGAACTTGATTCTATGGGAAAATTAGAATTTGTTTCTTTGTTAGATTTATTAAAAGAAGAAGATAGGAAATTTGGAGAAGTTTGGAAAGTTGAATCTACACCACAAGGAACATTTTTTAGCACAGACAAATATATTTTTCGTTAT
>DAIUBX010000241.1:1233-5359 GCA_036846465.1 Bernardetia sp. | reverse complement strand
AACCTACAAATACGGTCGTTTTTTGAATTTAAAAAACATGTGGGTAATTGATAGGATTTTAACCCTGTCTGAAGTTTATAGCAAAACTTATTAAACACTGTATTTAGGGCAAAATGCTACCAATATAAAGTTCCTAAAGGAACAGAATGACTATAAAAATTTTAACTTGACGGCTATGATGTTGCTACACTAAAACACCAACAAAAGTTAAACTTGTCAAGAAATAAATAAACACACAAAATAAAAAAATAAAACTATGGCATTATTATTCGATTCTTTTAAAGACTGGCAAAACCATTGTGAAACCAACAACGAACCTCTTTATAAATCTGTTTTAGATTATGAAACTGCATTAAGAGGAAAGTCAGAAACTCAGATTTTTGAAAATCTAAGTAAGGCATTTGGAGTAATGAAAGATGCCGTCGAAACAGGTCTAAAAGAAGAAATGATTTCTCGTTCTGGAATGATAAACAATGGCGCAAAAAAAGTATATCGTTATCCTACACCTGTTTTGTCGCTAGAATTTCAGCATTTGATAGCTCGTTCATTGGCTGCAAAAGAAGTCAATTCGTGTATGGGGCGTATCGTAGCTGCACCAACAGCAGGAGCTTCTGGGATTCTGCCCGGTACACTTTATACCTTGCAAGAAATTCATAATATAGAAGAAAGTAAAATTTTGGAAGGGCTTTTAGTAGCTGCTGGAATTGCACTTATTATCGAACAAAATGCTTCTTTAGCTGGTGCTGTTGGTGGCTGTCAAGCAGAAACTGGAAGTGCTGCTGCAATGGCTTCGGGTGCGATGGTGTATTGTTTGGGAGGAGATATAAATCAAGTGTTTGGAGCTGTTGCTATCACAATTCAATGTATGCTTGGTTTGGTGTGTGACCCTGTTGCAGGTCTTGTCGAAGTGCCTTGTGTGGTCAGAAATGCAAGTGCAGCAGCGATTGCTTTTTCTTCAGCTCAAATTTCACTCGCTAATGTAAATGCCGTTATTCCTGTCGATGAATGCGTCGCAGCGATGGGAGAAATCGGACAAAGTATGGAAAGTAGATACAAAGAAACAGCTCTAGGAGGACTTGCAGCAACTAAAACAGGTCAGCAAATTTCAAAACGTGTCTTGATTCACGATATTGAAATGCTTCCTGATGAAGAAGAAAATTAATTATGAATACTTCTATTTTTTGATTTCTCTTTACTGCTGTCAACTATTGTCAGAGTTTGCTTTGGCAAACTACTGACAAAGTTTTATAGATTTTCAATTTCGTAAATAAAAAAACATTCTTTCTCTATTTCTTTTTTTATATACAAAATGTATCTTTGAGAAAACATATTTGATTTCAAATTCTAAATAAAAAACAGGGTTAAAACCCTGTTTAGTGATGCGTTTAGATACATTTTTTATGAAACTACAAACACTCAAACCTGCACAGTCGCTCAATCAAGCATACAGAAAAGAACACGTTGAAGCAAAAGAATTCGAACGTTTTGCTGATGCCTTGGAAAAACTGTTGGAGGAAATGGAAAAGCAGCGTGAAGAAAACACAAAAAATCTAATGTCCGATTTTTTGAAAGATGCCTATTATAAAAATCTTCACGCAATCAATACAAAGCATGATATTGATAATGTAATTCATCATCAAGACACACAAAAAAGTCCTGTTGGTGTGATGATAGAAAATAAAAAGCCCAATAGTAGAGAATTTATAAGTAAAGATAATTTTAACAAAAAATCATTTCATCAGCTTGTTTATTATTATTTGGTCGAACGAGTAGAAGAAAAAAATATAGAAGTCAAAAATCTTGTCGTAACGGATGTGTATGAATGGTTTATTTTTGATGAAAATCAGTTTGATAAAATATTCTATAAAAATAATAGTTTACTCAAAAAATTTAAGGATTTTCAGAGAAGTAAAAAAAGCACAAGTCATTTTTACAAAGAAATTGCAGAGCCATTTATTGATTCTTTAGATGAGGAAATAATCTGTACGCATTTTGATTTGAGAGAGTATCAAAAAGAATTAGAAAGTTTTAGACAAAATTTTGGAAAAGAAGAAACAGACGAAGAAACCCAAAAAGACCAAATAAAACTCATTCATCTTTACAAAATTCTTTCGCCTGTTCATTTACTCAAAAAACCGTTTGCCAATGATTCGAATTCACTCAATAAAGATTTTTATAATGAACTTTTGCACATTTTAGGACTGGAAGAAGTAAAGGAACAAAACAAAAAAGTCATTAAGCGAAAAAATGAGAAAGAACGTGAACGAGGTTCTTTTTTGGAAAATACACTCGCAAAAGTAGAAAGAAAGCGAAAAGACCGAATTGAAAATTATAAAAGTTATGGAGAAAATGACACAGAAAGATTCGAAAATATTGCGCTAGAACTCTGCATTACGTGGACAAATCGTATTCTTTTTCTAAAACTTTTAGAAGCGCAACTTTTACAGTATCACAAAACAGAAAAAAAGGAAATTCGTCAGAAATATAAGTTTTTGAATATTCAAACGATTACAGATTTTGTCGTTTTAGATGATTTGTTTTTTGGTGTTTTGGCGAAAAGACCCAAAGAAAGAAGAGAACATTTAAACAGTTTTGCTCATATTCCTTATCTGAATAGTTCGCTTTTTGAAGAAACGCCTCTTGAAGCTGATACCGTTCTTGTGAATAATCTTGCTGATAATGCAGAACTTACTTTGTATTCCAAAACAGTTTTAAAAGATGATAACGGAGTTCGCAGGACTGGAAAAGAAACGCCTTTGAGTTATTTCTTTCAATTTTTAGATGCCTATAATTTTAGTTCGGAAGGAACGGAGGAAATCCGAAAAGACAAAAAAACGCTGATTAATGCCTCTGTGTTGGGACTTATTTTTGAAAAAATAAACGGCTACAAAGACGGTTCGTTTTATACACCGAGTTTTATTACGATGTATATGTGTCGTCAAACGCTGCGTCGTTCGGTGATTCAGAAGTTTTCGGAAGAATACAAAATGGAGTTTGAGAATTTTGAGGATTTACAGGAATTTTTGCAACCTCAATATAAATCGGCTGACAAACTTAAAAACAATAAAATATTTGATTCTATCAAAATTTGTGACCCTGCTGTGGGTTCTGGACACTTTTTGGTTTCTGCACTCAACGAACTCATTACCATAAAATCGGAGTTGGGAATTTTGGCTGATGAAACTGGAAAAGGTTTGCCTGTAGAAATTCGTATAGAAAATGATGAACTTTTCGCCTTCGAAACTGCCAACGATTTTTTTGAATATCAAATTGGAAATAAAGGAAGTCAGATTATACAAAAAACGCTTTTCCACGAAAAACGAAAATTGATAGAAAACTGTCTTTTTGGTGTCGATATTAATCCAAATTCTGTCAAAATATGTCGTTTGCGTCTTTGGATTGAACTGTTGAAAAATGCCTATTATACCGAAGAAAGTAATTTTGAAGAACTGGAAACGCTACCAAATATTGATATTAATATCAAAACGGGAAACTCGCTGATAAGTCGTTTTGACTTAGATGCTGATATTAGCAAGGCTCTCAAAAAAAGCAACTGGACGATAGATTCGTACCGTATTGCCGTTCAGACGTACAGAAATGCGACGAGCAAAGAACAGAAATACGAAATGGAAAAGCTCATCGAAACCATCAAAACAGATTTTAGAAGTGAAGTAAGTAAAAAAGACCCAAAAGTACTGGCTCTTTCCAAAAAAGCTGCCGAACTCCAAACGCTGCTCACTCAAACTTCTGTTTTCGAACTCTCAAAAGCAGAACAAAAAGCAAAAGACAAAACTATTGAAAAATTAGAAAAAGAAGTTTTAGAATTAAGTCAAGAAATTGAAGATATAAAAAGCAGTAAAATCTATCAAAATGCTTTCGAATGGCGTTTTGAGTTTCCAGAAGTATTGGATAATAAAGGTAATTTTATTGGGTTTGAAATAATCATGGGAAATCCTCCATACATTAAAGAATATGAAGGAAAAGAAATTTTTGACGGATTAAGAGAAAAAGAAGTTTATCAAGGTAAAATGGATATTTGGTATTTATTTGGACAATTAGGAATTGAACTTCTCAAGCCAAAAGGTACTTTAAGTTATATTGCTCCTAATAATTGGGTTACAAATGC
>DAIUBX010000241.1:0-1223 GCA_036846465.1 Bernardetia sp. | reverse complement strand
AGTAAATTCAGAAATTACATGCTTCAAAAAAGTAAATTTTCTGAATTGATTGATTTTGGAAGTTATATGGTATTTGATACAGCTAGTATTCAAACCATGATTATGAATTTTGAAAAAGATTCAATAACAGATAATTATGAATTTAATTTAAGACAAATAGTTACAGACAAACCTAAACTTGAAGATGCTTTAGAAATATTACAAAATATCTCTAGTAACAATAATCAAATTTTTAAACCTAAAATAACTAAAAAACAATATTTTGATACGCTTTTGACCTTCAATAATCCTCAAATAGATAAAATTTGTTCTAAGATTGCTAAAAATGATGTTTTCTTTTTTGATAAAAAAGAAGTTGCAAACGGTATTCATCCTCACTATGATTTTGTATCAAAAACAATTAATTCAAAACACTCAAATAACTTTAAAGTAGGCGAAGGAATTTTTGGATTAAGTCATAATGAAAAAGCAAATCTAAATCTTTCAAAAGAGGAAAATAAATTAATTAAACCTTATTTTACTTCTAAACAATTTGATAGATATTACGCATCAGATAAAAATGAATTATGGTTGATTTATACAGATTCTAGTTTTAATAAAACAGATTCAATGGATAAATATCCAAATTTAAAATCTCATTTAGATAGGTTTAAATATGTAATTACGTCAGATAATAAGCCTTACGGACTTCATAGAACTAGAGAAGAACGTTTTTTTAAAGGCGAAAAAATAATAGTTCAAAGAAAATGTCCTAATAGACCTGTTTTTACTTATTCTAATTTTGATTCCTATGTTTCGGCTACTTTTTATGTAATAAAAACAGACCGAACAAATATGTTATTTCTGACTGGATTATTAAATTCTCGTTTAATTGAATTTTGGCTTAGATATAAAGGAAAAATGCAGGGTAATAATTATCAAATAGATAAAGAACCATTAGTAAATATTCCAATAATCAACGCAACTAAAGAACAACAAACCCAAATAGAATCAAAAGTAGAACAAATCCTCTCTCTAAAAAAAGGTAGTCCGTCAGCCGACACGAGTGCGTTAGAAAATGAAATTGATGAGTTGGTGTATGGGTTGTATGGACTTAGTGAAGAAGAGATTTTAGTGATTAATGATTAGTGAAATGCTTTTTTTGTGTATATAAACGGTCTTGCTCTAATTTTTAGGTTTCCTCATAAGAATTAAATACACTATTTTAACGTGAACTCGGGATT
>DAIUBX010000240.1:1567-5362 GCA_036846465.1 Bernardetia sp. | reverse complement strand
ATAATTAAGCAGCGTTTTAGTATAATTTTATTGACTTTTCTATTTGTTAGCAATACTTTTTAAAATTGGTGTTTTACTTTTTGAGGAAGTAAAAAAAGATTGCTTTTTGATAGTAATACTTTTCTTTTAAACAAACATACAAAATTATAGGCTACTTTGAAACTTGACAATTCATCCTTCAAATATAAAACGATTTTCAATTAAAGTCTTATTCCCATAAAAGTAATATCATCTCGTTGTGGCGTATCTAATTGATGATTGTCTAATAAATCTATTAATTTTTGTTTTTGTTCAGATGCAGAAAAAGAAGCTAAAGAAGGTAGTTGTTTTAAAAGATTAGGCGTTCCTAGTTTTGTTCCTTCTTTATTTGATTGATCTGTATAACCATCAGAAAAAAGATACAACATTGTTCTTTTTGGAAGAAGTAATTCATCGCTTTCGAATTTATTGTATTTTTTCTTTCTTGAATACCCACCAATAGAGCGTCTGTTTCCTTTTACTATTTCTAAATCATTGGAAGGCAAAACATAAAAAAGAGGACGTTTTGCACCACAATACGTAATTTTGATATTTTCTTCTGAATTATTTGCTACTTGACCTTTATCAATTACACAAAGTGAAATATCCATTCCATCGGCATTTGCTTTTTGCTCTTGTCTTAGTGAAGTTTTGATTTCTTCATTGAGCCATTCCAAAATTTCTGCTGGGTTAGTAAGATGTTGTTGCGCAACAGCTTCATTCAGAAAAGCATGTCCGAGCATAGACATAAATGCCCCTGGAACACCGTGTCCTGTACAATCTACCACAGCTACAAAGATGGTGTGTTCTGTTTCTGTTTTTAATTCTGTTGACCAATAAAAATCTCCACTAACAATATCTTTAGGGCGAAAAATGACAAAATATTCTTCAAAGTATTGTTTTAGTTCTTGTTCGATTGGTAAGACAGCTTGTTGAATCGTTTGAGCATAACGAATTGAGTCTGTAATGTGTGTATTTTTATTGGAAATAATTTGATAGGCGTTAATATTGTCTAATGCAATAGCTGTATAAGCTCCTAAAGTATCTAACATATCCAACTCTAAAGCAGAATAATTATGTTTTTTCATGCTCTGAACTGTCAGTACTCCAATGGTTTGCCCTTCTGCATTGAGTGGTAAATAGACCAACGAATAAGGTAACTTTCCAACCTGAGCATCTTCCAAATCAGTATCAAAATACTCTTTATATTGAGATTGTGCATCATTGATAACCAAACGTTGATTATTTTTCAGACTTCTTACAGATAATTTTGTGTTATCCTCTAAATCATCTGAATGAGCAGGTAGAATATCATTATTTTCTATAAAACCTTCAAAATCAATCTTTCCTACATCTTTATTTAGAATTCCAATACCAAAACCATCGGCAGGCATAAGCGTATTTACATTCTCATAAACTGTTTGAATAAGTGTTTTAACATCAAGAATATTCGTTATTTTTTGTCCAATTTGGCTAAGGATACGTACATTTTGATATGATTTTTCAATTTCTTGTTTTTGTTCACTAATAGCAGTATTGGCAAGAGATAAGTTTTCAGCCTGTAATTCTAACTCTTCTTTTTGATTATTGATAGCTACGTTTGCTTGAGAAAGGTTGTCAGTTTGTACTTGTAATTCTTCTTTTTGTTGGACGATTTCGGCTGTACGTTCTTGAACTGTTTTTTCTAATTTTTTCTTATCTCTTTCTAGTCTTTTGGTATTTAGTTTTACGATTACCCAAACAAGCAAAGCTGCTAAAATCACATAAAAGACATAGGCTAACCACGTTTTGTACCAAGGCGATAAAACTTCAAATTCATAGATTACTTCTTCACTTTCTACCTCCCAAATATTTCTTGACTGTACTATGAATTTATACTTTTTATCGGATAGATTGGTATATTCTTTTTGATTTTTCTTTGTCCAAGCTGACCATTTTTCATCCAAACCCTCTAGTTTGTAACGATATTCTGTCATTTCAGGAAAAAGCATAAACGGACTAGCAAAAGAAAAACGTAGTGCATTCATACTAGATTCTAATCTCAACTTTTGATTTTGAGGTTGTTGATCTACTACTAGACTGTCTGCATCAAAAAATACACCTCCAAAGAGAAGGGAATCTGTTTCACCTAAAAAATCTATTTGACGTACAAATACAGAAGGTTTTTGCATGGTAAGAAATTCCTCTTTTGCATCTACAATCACAAACCCTTCATTAACTCCAATAGCTATTTTACTATCTGGAAGTATAGTAGTTCCATTGATTGCATTATATGTTTTTAATATGTTCATAAAAACATTTTGCTTAGTATAAGTATTATTTTTTTTCCACAAAACACCTTTATCCCCTACTGCTCTATACCAAATATTTCCTTTTTCATCTTCGTGCAAAGTAATAATAGTATTGCCTTCAAAATAGGCACTCAACTCTTGATTAATAATAAACTTATCTTTATCAATATCATAATTATAAACTTTATCTTGATTTCCATTAGTAAGTACTATTTTATCATTTATCTTATATATAGTATTCTCTTCAAGAGCAGGTAATCCTTCTTCTATTCCGTATATTTTTATTTCTAAAAGGCTATCATAATTTTCTGAAAAATGCAACCTAAATACACCTTTTCTACTATTTTGCGCCCACCAATAGTTATTATGTTTCACTATTTTACGTATTCCTTCATCAAAGTTGGAATATACTTTTTCATCCCAAACAACTGCATCTTTAAGTACTTTATTGCCTTTTCTTTTTGATACTAATGCTATTCCTTTAGAATGGAGTAATACTAATTTTAAGGAATCTATCATTACAGATGTTTCTGATGTAGGAGCAACATACCAAGTGGCTTTTGGTCTTTCTCCCCAATATGGTTTAGTAGCTATTGTATCTTGCACTTGAAATACTCCTAAATTATGTCCATAGAATAATATACTATCCTTATTAAATACATTTAATGCATACCCTTCTGTTCCTTCTAAAATTGAAAAAGGTTTTTTCACTCCATTTACAGGATTTACTTTTGCTAGATAATCATTTTGATAAATACCAAATGTAGTACCTATATACAATTTATCATAAAAAGAAGAATACTCCAAATTTAGTCCTCTACCTAATAATCCTTGTTTTTCTCCAATAGAGGAATAAGGAATAGATAAGTAAATACAAGCAATACCGTCATCAGTGGCAAGCCAAAGGTTACTTCTGTTATCCAAAAACAAATCATAAATGGTATTACTTGCTAGTACATTTTCCTTATTGAGATGTAATTGAATATTTCCCTCCAAATCTGTAATAAAAACTCCATCTGTAAGTGTCCCAATAGCTAATTGATTTTTAGAAATCAGAACAGAGCAATATGCTCTAGTGTCTATTAGTGTAGAATTAGAGGTAAAAGGTATATTTTTCACTTCTTTCTTCTTTATTTTATACATTCCATTAGGACGCTCAATAACTCGTAAATTTTTATCAGTATCTATAAACAAACCATACGTATTATTATCTCCTATTTTTTCAGATGTTACAGGTTCTAATTCATAGTTCTTATTTAGTTTTACCAGACCTATTTCTATATCACGGATATAAAAAATACCTTCTACTAAAAAAGAGGTGTGAAATTTATTTTCAGGTTCTATTATTTTGAATAACTCTTGATTTTTGAAAATAAATACAAACTCAGTTGTTCTAAAATACACCTTGTCTCCTTCTGTGAAAGTTTGCCAAACATCTGTAAAGTTGCGTTTGTCTTCAGGGATTTTGTGCATCAAAGATACATAC
>DAIUBX010000240.1:0-1557 GCA_036846465.1 Bernardetia sp. | reverse complement strand
TAATGTATTGGTAGAATCAGGTTTGAGTACGCCTAACTCTCCTTTCGCTCCAACAAATACTTCTCCTTTTTTATTTGCTGATAAAGATTTAACGGTTGAGCTATTACTTGTTCTGTATCTACGCCAGTTTACACCATCAAATTCTAATATACCTCCATTATTTCCTACATAGATAAATCCATTAGGTGTCTGTGTGATTCCCCAGTTTTGAGAATCTGCTCCATGCTCTTCCTGTGAAAAATTATGTACCAAAGGCACACCCAACTTAGGTATAAAAACTTTAGATTTAGGTTGGTTTTGATTTACCTGTTGGGCTTCTGTATTTTGTATAAAGCCGAAAAATGCAATTCCTAGGAAAGCAACAAAGTAAAATTTAAAATTATTTTTTCGAAAAGGGAAATAGCCTATTTTCATATAAAAACAAGTAATAGAGTAGTAGAACCAAAAATCCAAAGGGGAAATGACTTTATAGTTCTTTTTTTGTTAAAGCAGCGTTACACAATAATAAGCTAAATTAACTAAAAAGCAAAGGGTTTTTTATAATTTTATTGTGTTTGAAGATGTTTTTAGGTAAAAAACTAATTCATTTTCCTACTCTCTTCCAACGCCTCTTTAATTCTTTTTTCTGTTTCAGCAATCAGAGAAGTCGAACTATTTCCTTCTTCTAGCCAAATTTTCATATCAATCGGTTCTAATACTTTCAAGAAAAAATTGATACCAAAAGGAATTGGTTTGAATTTATAGCGTTGCATTTTCCAAAAATTATCTATCACAACAGGCACAACAATAGGAGGGTTTTTTGCCATACTTTTAAACATCATCAACATTCCTGCTGGTTTGAAATCTAGCATTTGTCCATCTCTAGAACGTGTTCCCTCTGGAAAAATACAACCTGCATAATTATTCTCTTCTATATATTTCGAAAACTCATTCATAGCTGTAAGCGATTGTCTTCTATCTTTTCGATCAATCAAAACAGAACCACCATGACGCAAATTATACGAAATAGCAGGTGTTCCAAATTCTAATTCTTTTTTACTAACAAATTTTGGGTGGTATTTTCTAAATGTCCAAAGAATGGCAGGAACATCATAGATACTTTGATGATTTGAAACAATAACAATAGGTCTGTCAGTAGGAAAAGTTGGCTGATTCATTTTAGGAAGTCTTGCGCCTAATGTATATAAACCCTGCATGAGCCAAAAAGCCATATAATCTACACTTTTTTTATGTCCTTGATAGCCCCAAAGGTTGAGAGAAACAACTTGAAGAACATGAAAAAAACAAAGTGTGCTAAAAAAAACAGCTATAAAAATAGGTGTTGCAACCCAAGAAATGAGTTTGTGAAAAATATTCATGGTAAATAATTGATTTTCTGATTGTGTGTTTTGGTAGTTTTTTATGCAAAGTTGCTTATTTTTTCTTGAAAAAACACACTTTTTAAAAAAATGAAAAAACGCTATTTCAAGTTTTTTGAAATAGCGTTTTTAGTTTTTTGTCGTTGGTGGAGACACCATAGCCGTCAAGCTAATAATAAAAACAGGGTTAAAACCCTGT
>DAIUBX010000239.1:0-5395 GCA_036846465.1 Bernardetia sp. | reverse complement strand
CACTTTTAGCAAACCCAGAATTGATTATTGTAGATGAACCCACAGCAGGATTAGACCCAGCAGAGAGAAACCGTTTTCACAATCTTTTAAGTGAACTTGGCGAAAATACAATCGTAATTCTGTCGACGCACATTGTAGATGATGTAAAAGAATTGTGTACCGATATGGCAATTATCAATAAAGGCGAAGTATTACTACAAGTTCACCCACTTAGAGCCATTGAAGGATTAGAAAATAAAGTTTGGAGAAAACGAATCGAAAGAAGTGAAGTAGAATTATATCAAAAAAGAATGAATGTAATTTCGGATAGAATGAGCGCAGGAAAACCTGTCATTCATGTTTTTTCTGAAACGCAACCTGAAGAAGGTTTCGAAATTGTAGAGGCAGATTTGGAAGATGTTTACTTCAAAACAGTTAGCAGTAATCAGTTAGCAGTTACCAATAAATAAATTTAGAAGTCAGATTTTAGAAGTTAGAAGTAATACTAATTTCCTAATTCCCAATTTCTATTTCCCATTTTCCATTTTCTAATTCCCAATATCCATATGCTTTTAGAAATCATTCGTTTCGAACTCAAATATAGGCTCAAGCGTCCTGCGACCTATCTTTATTTTGCCATTCTTTTTCTCCTTACATTTTTTGCTATGTGGAGTGATGATTTACAAATTGGTGGCGCAGCAGGACAGGTCAAAATTAATGCACCTGCTTCTCTTGCTACTACTATTTTAATAATTACAGCCTTTTTTAGTATGATAGTTTCGGCTATTATGGGTGTAGGTGTTTTGCGTGATTTCGAACACAAAACGCATTCTATGTTTTATACTACGCCTATTACCAAAAAAGATTATTTATTTGGACGTTTTATAGGTTCTTTTATCGTCTTAGTTTTTGTTTTTAGTGGTGCTTTTTTTGGAATGACTTTCGGTTATCTTAAATCATTTGTTGATCCTGAGGCTGACCGTTTTTTAGCCTTTAATCTTTGGCATTATGTACAGCCCTTTTTGCTTTTTGGCGTAACAAATCTCTTTATTAGTGGAACACTTATGTTTGCTGGTGGCGCACTTAGTCGTAAAATGCTCGTTGTTTATACACAAGGTATTTTGCTTTTGGTGCTTTATATTGTAGCTCTAAATCTTTCTAGTTCATTAGAATACAAAGATATTGTTGCTTGGCTTGATCCATTTGGAATTTCAGCTTTTAATCGTCAAAAAGAATATTGGTCTATTGCACAACAAAATTCTCAAACGGCACAGCTTTCAGGTTTTGTACTTTACAATCGTCTTTTATGGCTTAGTATTGCTTTTGTTTCTTTATTTGCTTTGTATAAAGGTTTTGCTTTTCGTGTCGTTCGTCAGAGTTTATTCAAACCACAGGCAGAAAAAAATATAGCTGCTGTCAAATTGGGTACTATAAATTTACCAAAAGTAAACCTCAATTTTGGATTTGCTTCTACAAGTAATCAAATCTTAAAACTGACTATTTTTTACTTCAAAAGTCTATTTAAAGAAATTCCTTTTCTTGCCGTTGTGATTGCAGGAATGCTCATGACGATGGCAGCTTCATTAAATATGAATAGATTATATGGAACATATTCTTTTCCTACAACTTATTCTGTAATAGAACTTATTCAAAATCAGTTTACCTTATTTTTCCTGATTATTGCCGTTTTTTATACAGGAGAATTGGTTTGGAAAGAACGAGAAGCTAAAATGGATTTAATCATTGATTCACTTCCTACCAAAACGTGGACAGGAATTTTGAGTAAATTTTTTGGTCTTGTCTTGTCGTATTGTGTTTTGATTTTAATGCTAATTCTGACAGGTATTTTGATACAAGTTTCGAAAGGATATTATAATTTTGAACTTGGTTTGTACTTCAAAACGCTCTTTACTGATACGCTTTCCTTACTCATTATTTATACTTTACTAGGACTTTTTGTACAAGTGATGGTCAATAATAAGTTTATCGGATTTGCTACCATGATAGTCTTTTTTATTGCAGATGCGATGCTTTCTAGTATTGATATCGAACACCCTTTGTTTCGTTTTGGAAGTGGAATGAGTTTAGGAACGTATTCAGATATGAATACATTTGGGCATTTTGTTACTCCTTTTTCTTGGATGAGTGCCTATTGGATTACGTTTTGTACAGTTTTGTTGTTTTTAGCTGTTTATTTTTCTGTCAGAGGAACAGAAACCAATATCAAAACACGTTACCAAATTGGTAAATTTAGAATTAATAAAATATGGACGGCTGGTTTTATAGGAAGTATAATTGCCGTAGTGCTTTTAGGTTCTTTTGCTTTTTATAATATCAATATTTTGAATGAGTATAAAAATTCTAAAGAGCAAGAAAGACTACAAGTAGCTTATGAAAAAGAATTGAAGAAATATAAAGACGTAGAATTACCAAAAATAACAGCAGCAAATCTCAAAGTTGATATTTTTCCAAATGAAAGAAATGTAGTCGCAGAAGGTTATTTTACGCTAAAAAATAAGACTGACAAACCTATCAAAGACATTCATATTCAAAAAGGAGATAGAGGAAATATTAGAACTGAATATTTAAAATTCTCAAAAGAAGTCGGTTTGAAAGAAAAATTCAAGGATTTTAATTATGAAATTTATACACTTGCAAAACCTTTACAACCCAATGAAACCATAAATCTCAATTTTAAAATGGTTTTGGAAACAGAAGGTTTTGTAACACAAGGGAGTAATACCAACGTTGTAGAAAACGGAACATTCTTTAATAATGGCTTTTTTCCTTCTTTAGGATATAATGATGGCTATGAATTAGGAGATGACGACAAACGCAAAGAGTATGATTTGCCTGAAAAAGAGAGAATACCAAGTCGTGAAGACAAAAAATTCTACTCACATAATCTTTTTGGAAACGATGCTGATATGATTGATTTTGAAATTGTTTTGAGTACATCGAAAGACCAAATAGCAATCGCCCCCGGTTATTTACAGAAAGAATGGACAGAAAATGATAGACGTTATTTTCATTATAAAATGGACGCTCCGATGGCTAATTTTTACGCTATGCAATCGGGACGTTATGAAGTAATGAAAGATAAATGGACTTCAAAAGCTGATTCGAATGGAACTAGCAAAGAGGTTTCTCTTGAAATTTATTATCATAAAAATCATACTGCTAATTTAGATAGAATGATGAACGGAATGAAAGATGCTCTGTCTTATTTCTCTGAAAGTTTTGGAGAATATCAACATCGCCAGTTGCGTATTATTGAGTTTCCTCGTTATCAATCTTTTGCTCAATCTTTTGCTAATACTGTTCCTTATTCAGAGGAAATTGGTTTTATGTTGAATATGAAACCAGAGGATATTGATATGAATTATTATGTTACGGCACACGAAACGGCACATCAATGGTGGGGACATCAAGTAACGGAAGCACCCGTGCAAGGAAGTTCGATGCTCTCTGAAACCCTTTCACAATATTCGGCTTTGATGGTAATGAAAAATAAATATCCAAAAGAGATGATTCAAAAATTCTTGAAATACGAACTTGAAAGTTATTTGAGAGGACGAACAGCAGAACGTAAAAAAGAACTTCCTTTGGATTTGGTGGAAGGTCAGCAGTACATTCATTATCGTAAAGGTTCTTTGATTATGTTTGCTTTGCAAGACTATATTGGAGAAGATAAAATGAATTTGGCATTGAAAAATTACCTCAATAAATGGAAATTTAGCGAAGGAAATTATCCAACTACAACCGATTTGACTAATGAAATAAAAGCTGTTACACCTGATTCGCTGCAATACTTAATTACTGATTTGATAGAAAGTATTACCTTCTATGAAAACAAAACTGAAAAAGCAACTTATAAAGAATTAGGAAACGATATGTACGAAGTTACTTTAACTCTTTCTAGTGGAAAAGTAGTAGCAGATTCATTAGGAAAAGAAACTGAATTACCTTTGACAGAATGGGTTGATATTGGAGTTTATGGAGAAGAACCAGAAAAAGCAAATGCAGAAGGGTATAAATTTGCTCCTCTTTTGTATCTTGAAAAACACCAAATTACAAAAGAAAATTCTACCATTACAATAAAAGTAAAAGGCAAACCTGTAAAAGCAGGAATTGATCCACTCAACAAACTTATTGACAGACACCCTGACGATAATATAAAAAAGGTAGAAAAAGAGTAAGAAACAATCCTACATAAAAAAATGCTTCTTTATCAATAGTTGATAGAGAGGCATTTTTTGAATAAAATAAAATGTGTTAAAACGAATTCACAGCTTGAATTAATAAATCTGAAATAGAAGATATTTCGATAAAATCTGTTTTTTGTGCTGCTTCTTTTGCGTTGGGGTGCGTATCAGTAACAATAATTTTTTCTATTAATTTAGAATTTTCTAATCTTTCGACGCTTCCATTTGGAAAAACTCCGTGAGTAGCAACTACATAAATTTCTTTTGCTCCTGCTTCTTTATAAACCTTTGCAGCATTGATAAGTGAACCACCTGTTCGAATCATATCATCATACAAAACTACTTTTTTTCCATGTACATCAGCATTTATTCCTGTAATTTCGGTATCACTTCCAGAAGAACGACGTTTATAGACAAAGGCAGCATCAACTCCCAAATCCATTGCTAAAGATTCTACCCATTTGGCACGACCAGCATCAGCAGAAGCCAAAACAAAGTCTCCTTTGCCATTTTCTCCTCCTCCCAACTTTCTAGCAGCCTCCAAAATCAATGGTTTTGCATATAAATGAACCGTATGAACCCCTCTTTCAAAATAATATTGAAGACCAGAAACATGCAAATCTACCATCACAATTCTGTTACCTAAATAGGATTGAGGAATAGTAGAAAGCAACCTTGCACGAGTTTTGGCAGTAACAATTTCACCTGATTTTACGGTGCGTTCCATAGTGGAATAACCATAAAAAGGAATAATAATCGTTAGTTTTTTGACTCCTTCATCTACAAGACCAGAAGCCAAATCGTAGAGTTCCATTGTATCATTTTCGGAAACAGTTCCCCCAATCAAAACAGCTTCTCTTGACTGAACTTTGGATAAAATTCTGTAATACGATTCTCCATCTGGAAAAATTTTGTGTTCTAATTTTCCTTTTTCAAATGTGTTTTCTTTTTCTACAAATGCTTCTCTAAAATAAGCATATTTTTGAGTGGAAAAGACGAGTATTTTTTCGTTCATATTATTTTTAAAACAAAAACCATCGTTGAGGTTCAAATAAAACCGTCAACGAGGTTTTAATTACTTATTTCTATCTAAGAAAAGTTATTTAAGAATAGATTTATTTGTTGGTGTCGCTTCGCTCAATGTTGTTAACTTAAGAGTTTTATGTATTGCTCGTAAGGACACGAGCAATGGTAGAGTTACTTCTTCTTCA
>DAIUBX010000238.1:0-5409 GCA_036846465.1 Bernardetia sp. | reverse complement strand
AACAGTATGAAAAAGTGAATAGGCGAGTTTTTTATATTTTTCATCAAACTGAATAACAGCCAAAGCTGCGACGGCATTATCAATTGGAGGAAGACTTGGGATTACGTTTTCTAATTTTTCCAAAACAAAAAAGTTAGCTTTTCCTTGCTCACTTTCGGTAAGTAAAGAAATCGCTTTTCGTGCTTCGCTTTCCGTTTGAACAACATAAAAATTCAGATACGGCTCTAAAATTGAAAAAAGTGCGTCATTATATTCCTCTTGTGCTGTAAAAATATCAGCCAACAAAACGGCATTTTCTGACCAAGAATTATCTTTATCTAAAGAAGTATTTAAGAATTTCAAGGCATTCGAAAAACCTTCCATATTCTCTACCAATGATTTGGTAAGATTTTGTTCGGCTTTCAAACTGCTTTCTTTTCGCTGTTTTATTCCTATTTGTTCTTTTAAAGATTCAATTTGATAAGTAAGCGAATTTATTTTCTGCGTTCTTTCTGTTTCAAGTTGCTCTAACTCTGAAATTTGATTATTTCTAGTTTTTAAATCTTTTTCAATTTCTTGAACCTTCTTTAAAGTCGTTTGTAATTCGTCTGCTTGTCCAGAAAAATCTAGTGCAATTTGGTCATTTTCTTGTTTTGAGCCACTTTGTTGATTCTCTTTTAATTCAATTTCTTTTTGAAGAATAAGAATATCATTTTGAAGTGTTTTGAATTTTTCTTGTGCAGCTTGCATTGCCGAACGCAAATTTTCAGTTTTTACTTTTTCTTCTGCGTGTGATTTTTTAAAATTTTCTAAAACGGTTTGGGTTTCTAGAAACTGCTTTTCTTGACTTTCTAAATTTTGCTGCAAACTCTCCAAACTCTGTCCTGCTTGTTGTGTACCCGATTCATCTTGAAGTAATTGCTCTTCAATTTGCTGACGATTACGACTTAAAAACTGTGTTCTGTCTTCGTTTCTGACTTTTTCATTTTGAAGATAATTTATTTTATCTATTTGAGAAGACAAATAGCGTTTCTTTTCTGCAATGATTTTTTCTTGTTCTGTTGCTGTATTTTTTTGGTCTTCAATAGAATTTTCTAAGTGTTCTTGTTCTTGATTTAAAGTTTCTTTTTGAGCTAAAATTTCATTGATTTGCTTATTCAAATCCACAAAATCATCAGAATTACTTTTTACTTGACGTTTTGCTAGTGCAATGCTAAACTTTTCGTAGGCTTCTTTGGTAGAAAAATATTTTTCAGCTTGTTTGGCTTGGCGTTCCAAACCAGACATATTTTTTTCAATTTCATGAACCAAATCTTCTACACGTTCCAAATCCGATAACGTCGCTTCTAATTTTGCTAACGTTTCTTTTTTGCGTTGTTTGAACTGTGCCACTCCAGCAGCTTCTTCAAACATGACTTTTCGTGCATCTTCTCTATCGGTCAGAATATCATCGACCATTTTTAGCTCAATAATCGCATAACTATTCGAAGTTGCTCCTGTATTCATGAGCAAATTAGTAATGTCTTTTCGACGGCAAGGCGTACCATTCAAGAAATATTCGCTTGTTCCTGTTCGTGTGTAACGTCTTGTAATACAGACTTCTTTGTATTCAGGTGGAAGTAACTGTCTATTATTATCAAAATATAACGAAACCTCAGCAGCATCGGCAGCCTTTCTTTTTGCCGTTCCATTAAAAATAACATTCGACATCTTGTCCGAACGCAAATGTTTGGTTCTATGCTCACCCAAAACCCAACGCATGGCATCAATAATATTCGACTTTCCACACCCATTTGGTCCGACGACACCTGTAATTCCTTCGTCGAAACGAATAGTTACTTTATCTCCAAAACTTTTAAATCCTTTTATTTCTAACCGAAGAAGTTGCATATATTATTTTCCTGTAACCGACTTTCAAATATATTAAACTAGAAAAGGCAAGCCTTTTCCCTACAAATACAAAATACGATTGTAAAATTACGAAAAGCATTTAATACAACAAGCCTAATTCCTTGTAGGCTTCTCGAACATTCTTTTTAAAGTCTTGATAAGATTTGAAAGTATCTAATTTTTCTAAATCAATAGCTTCTCCAATAGATTGATAAAGTTCCGAAATTGTTAGTTCTTTTCTACGACGTTTTGTTGCATTTTGTCTAGCTATTCGGATAGCTTCTTGTATAACTTCTTTTGGACTTGCTGTTTGTTCTGCGTTGCCATGTATTCCTAGTTCTGTATCTCTCTTAGTTGTTCCAATTTGGTTTTTTAGTAATTCTTTATCAGCAAGCATCCAACTTTCTGTTTCTTGAATAGGAACAATAGCTACTAAGGTTTTACAATACTCTTCTTTATTTTGTTTTCTTAGAGCTTCCTTTGCAGGTTCGATTTTATATTTATACGTTTCGTCTAACGTTTTTTTATCTGCATCTGCTTGTACACACAAAATAGTTATCCCAAATTCTTGATACCCTTTTTTTGATGCTTCAAGAACTTTATCTACAAATTTTAGCTCTTCTAAATTATTTATAAAATTTATACTATATACTTCAACCACGTTATGGCATTCGAAAGAAATTTCATAAAAAACTCTTTTTATAATACTTTCTAAAAAACGCCAGTCTGTTGTTCCTTCCGTAATTACTCCAATAATAAGTTGCTGCATATTTTAACGGTTTAAAGAATGTTTGAATGTGTTTTTTTTCAATTTTTCAATTTTTTCTTCCAACCTATTAAAACTACTTGCATCAATATATTTTTTAACGCTATAAAGAGCGTTTTTTCTTATATCTTCTCTTTCTACTGTAGTAAATGTTCCACCTAACTCTGTTTTTTTGTATCCTAAAAGTGGATTTATCATTTTAGTTTGAGAGATACTTACTTTTTTATTGTTTACATAAGTTGCAATCTTAGCAATTCGAAACAAATTAAAACTCACATTTTTTTCATCATTATCTGTCAATATATAATTAATAATTTCTCCAGCAAATACAGGCGAATGCGTATTTACAATTACTTGTCGTAGCTTACCTTCAAAATCTTCACTCAATTCTTTTAGTAATTCTACCATATTTTTAATATGTGCAGGATGAATACCATTTTCAGGTTCTTCAAAACACAATAAACCTGTACTTTTGCTATCACTTTCTAGAATACACAATGCCAAAATACGTAACGTTCCTTCTGAAAGGACTTTCGAATAAATCTTTTTATCTGAGTCTTTTAATTTGATAGAATAGCTTCTATTTTCTTTATCATCAATGCTAATTACTTCGATGAAATGAGGAATAAACCTTTGTAACTTTCTTGAAATTTCTATTAAATTATATTCATCTTCTTGCTTTATACGATGTAAAACCGCTGCTAAATTTTTTCCACTTTGGGAAATTATATCTGTTCCATTTTCTTTGCTAGTAGAATCACTCAAATCTTTTGGATTTAATTGTAAAAGTTTCCAGCTTTTCATTTCTTCTTTAGCAGCGAAAATGTTTGGGAAAATTGTTATAGCTAAATTACTTAACATTGTTCTAGAAATATTATCTTTCATCGGAATATGAAGTGGAGAACCTAGTGTACCGTCTTTTACCTCAAACAAATCAGCTTCTTCTATGAATTTAATATAAAACTCTTTTTTATTATGATTTACGAGTTGTTCATGAACCAATTTTACATCTTCTATTCCTATTTCATTAGTAAATCTCTTTATACGAATTTCATACTCCAAATGAGTATATGCTAAATTGGATTCTTCTTTGTCCTTATTTTGCTCTTCTTTATTAACCATTATTTCTACACAAAACTGCATTTCAGTAGCATACTCATTTTCATCGTACTGTGTAAAAAGTTCTATAAATTCTCCACGTTGTTCTTGAAATGCCTTTTTGAGATTATCTGTTTCTGCAAGTCTTGCTAAAAGCATAATCGCATCAAATAAATTACTTTTTCCAGAAGCATTTGCACCAGCAATAACTGTAAAAGGTGCAAATTCCATTTCAAAATTTTGAAAGGACTTAAATCCATTAATCTTTATATTCGTTATCATATTTTGATTTGCTACTATTCTCTTAAAAATTTCGTTGCTAGATAAACAAATTTACGAAAAATTACCTTTCCAAACGTCCAAAAAAAGATAGACTTTTGAAAAGGTAATACATGTTTTATTTCTGATTTTCTTTAAATTTTATCAATAGCTTCTGCTAATTTTCTATCTTTTTCTGTGATAGTATTTCCTTCATCGTGTGTAGTGAGGGCAATTTCTACTTTATTATAAACATTACTCCAGTTGGGGTGATGATTGTATTTTTCTGCCAAAAAAGCGACACGAGTCATGAAAGCAAAGGCTTCTTGAAAATCGTTGAATTCGAATGTTTTGGCTAGTTTATTATCTTTTTCTGTCCACATAAATTTCTTGTATATAACGAGACCCTAAGGGTTTTGAAAACCCTTAGGGTCTAAATTGAATGAATTTATTTTGTCAAAGAAGCTACAATCATTTTCAGAATACTTCTTGTTCTTGGCGACCACCATTGTTTGAGCATTGGTTCTAATATTTCGTCAAGATTATCCATATTCATTCCTTCTAACATTCCTCCACGCAAATTAGACTTGCTCAACGACCACGTTTTGCCATCAAAATTAGAATAATCTTCCATTTTTTCTTCGGCTTTTGCCAAAACTTTATCAGCAGCCACTACTTCATCAACTAATCCAACTTCTTTTGCTTCGCTTGGACTAATTAATTTTCCTTCTAAAAGATATTGATACGCCATTTTGTTTCCTATCCAAAACGCATATAAATCAAAAATTACTTTCGGAACTACAATTCCAACAGGAATTTCATTGAGTCCAATAATATAATTTCCTTCTGCCATCACACGATAATCTGCACAAACTGCCAACACACAACCACCAGCAGGACTATGCCCTGTAATGGCTGCAATAAGTGTCTTAGGAAAAGATGCAATTACTTTTGTCATTTTCATGAAAGCGACCCAAAATTCTTTTACTTCTTCTTCATTCATATCATAGAGTTGTTTCAAATCTAATCCTGAAGAGAAAAAATGTTGTTTTCCTGTCATGATTACGCCATTTACGTTCTCATCATTTGTTGCTTGTTCGAAAAAAGTATGCAAATCACTAATCATTTGACGATTAATCGGATTTGCTTTTCCTCTGTTTAATTGTAGCGTTACAATGTTATCTTTAGTTGAAACGGCTAAAGTTTCAAAGTTGGTTTGTACTGTTTCGTTTGTCATTTTTTCGATTATATAATTGTCTATAATGTTTGATACAAAATTAAAGAGTAATACTACTAAAAAAAACGCAAAAACAGAAATTCGTCTTGCATACTAGTATAAAAATTAAGTAGGGCAAACGCACGAGATTTTAATTCATTCTCTATTTACAGTTTTGTGCTGTATTTTTACCATTATCAAG
>DAIUBX010000237.1:0-5413 GCA_036846465.1 Bernardetia sp. | reverse complement strand
CCAAATTAAAATAAAAGTTAGGATTTAAAATACACTGTTTCGCTAAATTGTCAGAAGAACCAAAAAAATCACTTCCTTATTTTCAAAAGAAGTGATTTAGATTACCAACACACTTTGTAAATCAAATTATTTCTAATTATTAACTACTTCAATAGCCATTATTTTGATAGGATTACTTTCTCCCGGATGGGCTGCACAAATAATAATATCATCGTAACGCTTATCTTTTTGAGTGTATTGAAAAGAAATTTTTAATTTCATATTGTCTTTAATTTCAATTTTTTCAATCTCCGTTTTTGCATACTCATCTAAAGAATAAGGCTGTAAATAAACGTTTGAACCATCATTGAACCAAAGATTATCCCAAACACCTACTCCACAAATTACACCTTCAACCGTTACCTCAGCAACATTGATAGTTTCGCATTCGCCAACACCACAGTAAAGTGGGTCTTCATATTCATCACAACCTTCACATTGAAAAGCTGAAAAAGCAAGTAAAATTCCTAAAGCAAAAACATAAAAAGGAAAATTGATAGAAAACGCACTTTTGGCAGAGCTAATAATTTCTTGTTTGGACTTTAAACTGAATTTTGACATAATTATAAAAGTTAAATTGTAAATAGAATTTTTTGAGTGAAAATAATTTCCTTGGGAAGAAGAATTAAATAAACTGCTATTTTCAATCTGGTAATCAACTGATAGGCAATAATTTAAATTCGTAATTTTTAATTCGTAATTGTTCCTTGTTGGATTTCTTACCCTCTATACGCAAATGATTTACAATTCGTGGCAATGATTTTTTAATTATTTTTTCAGAAAAGTGTTAAATTCTTTGTCTTTGATTCTATTCCCAAAAAATACCATCAACCAGCCATTTATTTCCGACATAAAGCTGTTTACACAAAAAATAAGCATAACTTACTCGTTTAGGTATTCGCTTTTCTAATTCATAATTCTGATAAATAAATTGTCTTTGATAGTCTGAAAGTGTGATTTTTGGACTTTTTGTCAATAACTTCAAAACATCATGAATCTTAAATTTGGCAATCAATTTATTAATCTCAATTCCCGATTTTTCAGCGGGAACATACAACGAAACATAAGCTGATTGATAAAAATAACGCTCTTTTTCGGTATCATAAATCAGTTCGTTTTCAATTTCTAAAAGCGAAATATCTGACATATAAAAAAATTTATTGGAAGGGTCATTATAAAGCATATTGGCTTCCAAAAAGTCCTTTGCTTGTTCATTTCTATATTTTTCTAGCTCTGCAACTTGCTCTAAAGAAATTCCTATTTTGACTTGTTCTTCGCTAATATTTAGTATTTCTGCTGGTGTTTTTTCTTTGAGAGGTTTCTGTAAATTTGATTTAACTTCTGAAAAATCAATTTCTTTTTCATAAAAATTTCCTTTTTCTGCGTTATAATTTGCTTCATAGGCTTGTAGTTTTCCATTTTCAAGAGCTTGTAAGAGTAATTTAGAAATTTCATTATCATTTTGAAATAATGATTTATTGACATTTTCGTTAAGATAAATTTCAGTTCTGACATAATAAGTCAATTGATTTAAAGATGGATTTGTGGTAGTAAAATTATCTTTATAAAAAGGCTCATCTTTCAAATCATCATTTTGCCAAACTGTACTTTGAGTTTCAAAATATTTCTGTTGTAAAGCCTGTGTATAAGTTGTTATTTTTTGACTATCATCCTTTATCTTATCCAAATTGAAAAAAGATTTAATTTCGGCTACCTTAAATGAAGCAACTGGCTTTAAATAATCACTTTTTGTATTCCAAACTGTAATCCATTTTGAAGTAAAAAAATCATGTGAATCTTTTGTAGGGATTCTATCATCAATATTCTGAATTCTAATTTCTCCAAGAGGCGCATCTGTAAGCGAGTTCCAACGGTTCAAAAACTGCTCTGCACTCATTTTTTGGGCTTCTTTTAGTTGCTTCTTTTGTCCTTTTTCCTTCTTTTTATATTCAAATTCTTCCAAATCATAAGGCGTAATTGTTCCACTTTTGACAAGCTCTGCCAATTTCTGACTTACTTTAGCTTGTTGACTTTCATCTGCTAAAAACAAATTTTCAAAAAAATTAGTATCACTATTTGCAGGAATCCAAACGCTGCGATGGTCGTTATCCAAAAATTGTTTTGCATCTTCATAACGAAACGAAACAACAAGTTGAGGTTTAGAATCAGAAAAATAATCTCCAGCCACAAACAAATGAAGGTATTGAATATGAATTTTTGTTGTAGAATTAATTGTACTTTCCACATAATCAATCCCTAAGATACTAAGTTGGTCAGTAGTGAGAGTTTGAAATTTATCCATATAATCAGCTTTCAAACGCTCTACTTCTATTTTTTTATCGTCTTTATATTCTACTTTATAAATTGGTAATTCTCCTTTTTTAGCTCCTTCAAAAAGAAGTTTTGTTATCTGTTTATCACTTTGAAAAAAACCTTTATTTATTTTGTCTTTCAAATTTATTAATTTAAAAAATCGTTTATTTTGTTCTGCTGTATTTTGGGCTATTGTTTGAAAATTAACAAAAAAAACAAATGATAAAACAAGGAAGGATATACGGTAAAATACTGATAATTTCATAGAGGAATTTTTAATGTCTTTGAGAAAATAATTACAAAAAAAGCAAATAAGGACAAAAATTAATTTGTAAAAATAGAGAATATTATTTTCAATCAAATTATGTATATTTATTCATCGATACAAACTTTTCAACTCCTATTTTATGAAACAACAAATAAAAGATACTTTTTTCGGTTTTGCTCTTGGTGACGCTTTGGGTGTTCCTGTGGAATTTCGCAGTAGAGAAGATATTGCCAAAAATCCAGTTACAGATATGCGAGAATTTGGAACGCACCACCAACCAAAAGGAACGTGGTCTGATGATAGTTCGATGGCATTTTGTTTGGCTGAAAGTTTGGCTACTCCTAAAAATTCCAATAAAAAAGCAATTTATGATATAAATGATATTGCAAATAATTTTGTGAAATGGAAATATGAGAATTTTTGGACTCCTCACGGAAGAGTTTTTGATATTGGAATTGCTACGACAGATGCCATAAAAAGACTCAAAAAAGGAGAAAATCCACTTCTAGCAGGAGGTTCAGATGAATACTCGAATGGAAATGGTTCTTTGATGCGAATTTTGCCACTCGTTTTTTATAAAGGATATTTATTTGAGGATTCTATGAAAAAGCGTTTTGAACTGGTTTCAGAAGTTTCTTCGATTACACACATGCATTTTCGTTCTGTTTTTTCGTGTTTTATTTATACTGAATTTGCTAAGATTTTATTGGAACAAATTCAGAATAATGAACAAAAAAATAAATTTGTGGCGTATCAAAAACTACAAATTTTGATAACTCATTTTGCAACAGAATTTGATTTTAACAAAACAGAAATAGCTCTTTTTGATAGAATTTTAAAAAATGATATAACCACTTTTGAAGAAGAAACCATCAAATCTTCGGGTTATGTTTTGCACACTTTGGAAGCTAGTTTTTGGTGTTTTTTAAAGTATGATTCCTATTCTGAAAGCGTTTTGAAATCTGTAAATCTAGGAGAAGACACCGACACAACAGGCTGTGTAACTGGTGGAATTGCAGGGCTTTTTTATGGAATGAATATAGAAAATTACTCAAAAGGAATTCCGAAAGAATGGCTTGAGGTAATTGTAAAGAAGGAAGAAATTAATGATTTGTGTGAAAAGTTATATGATTTGAATTTTATATCTTAAAACAAAGCCAACGTCTGCATCACAAAAAGATGCAAAGCAAAAACCAAAACAATGGCAGAAAGCACGACCTTCCAACGATTTTTTGTAAAATCAAAGTATTTTATGAATAAAAAACCGAGTAAAAGACCGAGTAAAACAACTAGAATTTGAGCAACTTCCAAACCAATATTAAATGCTAAAAGAGGCGAAAACAAAGATTCAGGGAGCATTTGACGCAAATAATTTGCAAAACCCAAGCCGTGTATCAGTCCAAAAAGCAAGGCTATACTATAACGACGAACCATCGTAGAAGAATTGATTTTTTCTGCATTTTGATGGCTTTTTTCTTCCATTTTTGTAACAAAATTCAAAACACAAACAATAATAATTGTCAGAGGAATCAGCCATTCAATAACTGAACTAGGAATAGGCGAAATATCAGAAACCGTCAAAAGAAGCGTAACCGAATGCCCTACTGTGAAAGCTGTAACAAGCAAAAAAACCTTTCTCCACTCCGAAAAAGTATAAATTGCACTCAACGCCAAAATAAAAAGTAAATGGTCGTAGCCCTCTGGAAATTGAAGAATATGCTCAATTCCCATTCCCATAAAAGTAAAAAACTCATTCATAAAAATTGGTTATTTTGTTGAAATATAAAATCAAACTTAAAAAAATGCACTCCATTAGACTTTACCAAAACGACGATAAAAAAGAACTTATACAATTAATCCAACTCAATATTCCAACTTATTTTGACAGTTCGGAAGAAGAAGAGTTTGTGGAATATCTAGAAAATAAAAAAGAAGATTATTTTGTAGTAGAAGACAAAAGTACAAATCAAATTATTGGTTGTGGTGGAATTAACTATTTTTTTGATGATGTCGTTGGTAGGGATACCGACAACAGCAAAAATCTAGCTCGTATTTCGTGGGATATTATTCATCCAGATTTTCAAGGACAAGGAATAGGAAAACAACTTCTTCTACACCGAATAAATCATATTCAGAACAAAAAAGAAATCAAAATTATTATAGTCCGAACGAGTCAATTAGCGTATAAATTTTATCAAAAAGTAGGTTTTAAATTGGAGAAAGCAGAAAAAGATTTTTGGGCAAAAGGGTTTGATTTGTATCAGATGAAAATGAGTTTGTGATTATCTGCATACTTTATTTATCAATATTTCTGCTTCTGAACACCCAAAACGATTCGCTGATTTGAGGTGCAAACAAATATCTTTAGTAGCTCTATTTTGGTTTATTTCTAAAGCAATTTGAGCCAAACGGTAATGCCCTTTTCCGAATTTTTCATCCAAGCGTACACATTTTTCTAAGTCTGTAACGGCTTCCTTTAACTCGTTAAGTAAATAATGAGCTTCTGCACGATTATAATACGCCATTTTTTCGGAAGCATTGAGCATAACAGCCTTATCCAAATCTTTTATAGATTCTCCTCCTTTGTGTAAAGTCAAAAAAAGCTGTCCTCTCTCCAAATACATATCTGCGACATTTTCATTGAGTTTAATGGCTTCATCATAGTCTTTAACAGCAGCTTCATATTCCTTGAGAAGGTGTTTAGCTTTTGCACGATTATAAAAATATCGATAGTCCTTTTTGTGGAGTTTGATTGCTTTATCAAAATCTTTTTTTGCATTTTCAAATCTATCT
>DAIUBX010000236.1:0-5419 GCA_036846465.1 Bernardetia sp. | reverse complement strand
TCACGCTCACAAGAAGAGAAAGTAACCAATGCTAATAAAACAGCAAGGTACTTGAATGAATAAATGAAAAGATTTTTGTTCATGGAACAATAGAGTTTAGTGTAATTGAATTATCAATTTTTTGCGCACTTAGTAGTTTACACTTGTGAATGCAAAGGTAGATATTAGTTTTGAAACTTACAAAATGTTTTGTAGAAATTATTTGAAGTATTTTCAATTATTTTTAGTTCTGTTCTAAAAAAGAACTCATTTATTAAAAAAATTTCGTCTATATTCCACAACTTTTTGATTAACTTTTGATTCGTTTCCTACTAATGTAGTAGCTTTGCGACAAGCGAACTGTTTGTTATACTACTAAGACCCAACAAGGGTTAAAAAAGGTTGCATTTATTTTTAAAAAAATCAAAATTCTTTTTATTCTTTTCAGAAATATTAAATTTTATGGTCTATTTCACTTCAAAAAAAACCTATAAACTACTGTTTATCAATGCTTTAAAAAAAAATTATCCTTTTTTATATTTTTTTCTATTCTTTAGCTTTTTGGTTCTTTTCTATCCTACTTCTTCGGCTTTTTGCCAAGTTCAGGGTACTACTCTAAACGATTCGATATCAGAAAATTCTTCTAACTCCTTAGATTCTAACTCATTATCACAAAAAACAACACCTAAATTTAGCATTGGTCTTCGTGGGGGATTCAACATAGGAAGTTTTAAAATTGCTAACCCAAAAATAATCGATAAAAATACGAGTAGCTTGGGTTCAGTTCTGAGTATTTTGGCTAATTATAGGATAAATTCAAAATTTAGCCTTCAACCTGAGTTTGTTTTTAGTAGTTATAAAAGTAACAACACCTTATATGAAGTAGCTTTTGCACAAGGAATAATAGATTATTCTATTTCCTCTTTTGACTTGAATCTTATAGGAGTTTATTCTTATCCCATTACAGAGAAACTTTCTGTCTCAGCAGAAGCAGGTATTTCTGCTGCTTACTTATATAGTTCTTTTGGGGAGGTAATTAATTTTGGCAACTCTATTCTAGGTCAAAATTATAAGGTGAATTCGGATGATCAATTTGAGAAATTAAATTATGGTGCAATAGTAGGAATAACTCCTTCTTTTCAGTTTAAAAAAATAAATATTCAAGCATCAATCCGATATAGATATGGATTGAATAATATAAACACATTTGATTATAGACTCAATAGATATTTCGAAGACTCCCAACGTACTATTCAAACAAGAAATATTCTTTTGCAAGTTGGTGTTCTTATTCCTATATCTAAAAAAGCAAAGAAGCAAGAAAATGAGGATTAGGGATTAGGGCAAAACTGACTGCTGTCAATTTTTATTGTAATGTTGCTGTTTTTATAAAAAGATTACTAATGACAACTAACTACCTGAAAATCAATCACTTAAATTACTAATACTTGGTTTGTAAAAATAATATTGACAAAATTGTAATTTTCTTTTAAAAAGTTTAACAAATCAATTATTCATTTAATAGCTCTAAATAAAAGTGTTTTATTTATTTTGGCTACTCATTTGGCTAATTAATACAGAATATACCATCAAGAATTTTGAAATCAATTATGAAAGATATGCAATTTGACAGAAATTGGAAGCTAGTTCTGACTAGCTTTTTTCTTACTCTTTTTTTCTTTTCTTTATCCGAAAAGACAATCGCTCAAGATACAACCATTCAAAAATGGTCACTAGATTCGTGTATTGCGTATGCACTACGTCAGAATATTCAATTAAAAATATCTGAACTCGGTATTGATAATTCAGAATTAGCCTTAAAACAATCTAAAGACGATAGATTACCCAATGCAAATGCTTCTTTTTCACATAATTATAACTGGGGACGTTCGATTGACCCTTTCCAAAATACCTTTGTCAATCAGCGCATTCAGACGAATAACTTTTCTTTAAACTCTTCGACTACTCTTTATAATGGCTTTCGTCTAAAAAACACAATTGCACAAAATGAACTGCAAGTAGAAGCTGATAAACTCAATTACGGACAGTCTCAAAATGATTTGATGCTCAATATTGCTAGTAATTATTTGCAGGTAATCTTGAACCAAGAAATTACAGAAAACGCTCGTCGTCAAAAAGTAAGTACACAGGCACAATACGACAGAACAGGAAAATTGGTAGAAGCAGGTGTTTTGCCAAGAGCTAATTTATATGATTTGGAAGCACAACTAGCAGCTGACCAGCAACAGATAATTTTGGGAGAGAATAACTTTATGTTAGCAAAACTACAACTTCGCCAACTGATGCAACTTCCAGCTACAGAAACTTTTGAGATTGTTACGCCAGAAGTAGGTGACCCTTCGGCTATTTTGGATTCAAAAAATCCATATCAAATTTATCAAATTGCAGAAACGACACAGCCTAATATAAAAGGAGCAGATGTAAATGTAGAAGTAGCTAAAAAAGGAATTGATATTGCAGAAGCAGGAAGAATTCCTACACTATCTTTGATAGCAGGTGCAGGTTCAAATTATACAAGTAATCAAAGAGTTCGTTCTGATTTTACAAACCCAACTATTGTAGGTGTAGATACATTGGGATATATTCCAGATGGTGCAGGATTTCCAACAGATTATGTAGTTCGTCCAGATGTAGCTTTTGGAACAGAAAATTTTGGTTTCTTTAATCAATTCAATGAGTCATTTAGATATAATTTAGGATTGAACCTTCAAATTCCTATTTTTAATCGCTTTCAAGTAGATAATGGCATTCAAAGAGCGCAAATCCAAACTCAAAATGCTCAACTGAATGCAAAATTGGTTCGTACTCAACTTTATCAAACCATCGAACAGGCTTATATTTCGGCTCGTGCAGCCAAAGCCTCTTTTGAAGCCAGTCAAGGACGAGTAAAAGCACTAGAAGAAACCGTTAGAGTAATGGAAAAACGACTAGAAGCTGGTGCCGCCAACAGCACAGAATATACAGTAGTAAAAAATAACCTTTCGGTTGCACAAGCCGATTTGCTTAGAGCAAAATATGAATTTATTTTTAGAATAAAAGTATTGGAGTTTTATGAAGGAGAGGAATTGAAATTCTAAGATTTTGCTACTATAATGATACAGATTTTTCTCCTTTACAAGTTGGAAAGTCTGTATTACATAAAACCATTTATAAAAGTTAAGCGTTAGTTTATTTGAATAAGAATGATAAAATTATGATAAAAAACTATTTACATTTATTAAAAGCAAAATGAAGCAAGAACTGATTACCATAGAAAAGCAAACTAAACCGTTTG
Source organism: Bernardetia sp. (assembly GCA_036846465.1). Classification (GTDB taxonomy): domain Bacteria; phylum Bacteroidota; class Bacteroidia; order Cytophagales; family Bernardetiaceae; genus Bernardetia. The sequence goes on along the minus strand of DAIUBX010000236.1, from coordinate 2,145 downwards.
CAAGATATTGCCTATTTATTACAGGTTTGTCTAAATGAATTTCAAAAAGAAATAAATTATTTTTCTACTTCTTTAAAAGAAGCAAATTTTAATGAAAACTTATGCAAAATTATCAAATCAGTAGCATTGAGCCACTTTCTAAAAACATTGATTCTGTTAAAGAACTTTTAGATTCTTTTGTAGAAGAAGAAATAAAAGATAATATTTCTACTAATCTTGATAAACAAGGCAATGGAATACATTCCACTTTGGCATCTCATATAGACTCAGAACAGTCAGACGTGTTTGCCGATGAAATAACATTTTTTTTTAGAAACAAAAAAGAATTATTGCATTCCGTTTATTTTAAAGAAGAAGGAGGGAAAGTAAAAACTTACTACATTACCCTCAAAAATGATAGCACAGAAAATAGAGAAATTATATTTGATTTTTTCGAAAATATGAAACGGAAAATCAATTATCATTTTTTATACAATTTGTTCCTTTAAAGTTAGTAGATAAATTTAGTCATTTCAATAAATTAGATATAAATTAAACATTCTAATTAATGCAAAATCATATAGACCAAGCAGAACATAATGAAAAGTTTTTAACAGAATTAGAAATTGATTATCCTACTACGTACTTTGATTGGAAAATTACAATTTGTTTTTATACTGCTCTTCATTATTTATAAGCTCTTGCAGACTACAAAAATATTGAAATTGGAGAAACTCATAATGATATAGAAAGAAACGTAAATCCAAATAGTAATAGAAATCCTACAATGAGAATAAGTAATTCTGCTTGGAGAAACTACAAGGATTTGTTTAAATACTCTCAAATCTCTAGATATGATGGAATAGAGGACAAAGAGTTTTTTGAAGAACTAAAAGAATCTGATTATCTTGAATGTAAAACACACCTTGATAACTTCAAAAAATATATCAAAAGTAAAGGTTTAGATATTTAAAATGTGCTTATTTTTGAGTTTCAAAACCATTTCTCACAAAAAATCGTTTTTTTTGTAACTTACTTTAAAATCAAGTTGATAAAAAGGGGAAAGAAGTCATATCTACAAAAACACCTTTCTATTAACAACCAAAAATAAAAAAGAATTATGTCAGAAATACATAAAACAAAATGCCTTATTATTGGCTCAGGTCCTGCAGGTTATACAGCAGCTATTTATGCAGCTAGAGCAGGTCTAGAACCTATTTTATATAAAGGACAACAACCGGGGGGACAGCTTACTATTACAAATGACGTAGAAAATTTTCCGGGTTATGCTGATGGTGTCATGGGGCCTCAAATGATGCAAGATTTGGATAAACAAGCAGGTCGTTTTGGTACAGATTTGCGTTATGGTGTTATCGAAAAAGTAGAATTTAGCAAAACTGGAGGCATTCATGTTGCTTATGATGATTCTGGAATACGCATCGAAGCTGAAACGATTATCATTTCTACTGGTGCTGCTGCAAAATGGTTAGGTTTGCCTTCTGAAGCCGAATACAACGGAAAAGGTGTTTCTGCTTGTGCTGTTTGTGATGGTTTTTTCTTTAGAGGACAAACTGTTGCTATCGTCGGTGGTGGAGATACGGCTTGTGAAGAAGCTAGTTATTTGGCAAAATTATGTAAGAAGGTATATATGATCGTTCGTCGTGAAGAACTTCGTGCTTCCAAAATCATGCAACAACGTGTCATGACAAAAGAAAACATAGAAATTCTTTGGAACACAGAAACTGAGCAAATTTTGGGTGATGGCGAAAATGTAACTTCGGTTCGTCTTCTCAACAATCAAAAAAATGAAAGTTATGAACTTGCTGTTGATGGATTTTTTGTAGCCATCGGACACTCACCAAATACAGATATTTTCAAAGGGCAATTAGATATGGACGAAAGCAATTATTTAATTACTCAAAATAACAGTACTCTAACTAACATAGCTGGTGTTTTTGCGTCTGGAGATGCGCAAGACAAAATTTATCGCCAAGCCGTAACTGCAGCAGGAACAGGTTGTATGGCTGCCCTTGATGCAGAACGTTACTTGGTAGAAAAAGAAGCGATGGTAAATGCGTAATGTATTGGGGAATGGAAATTGGATATTAGGGAATTTAAAACCGTACACTTTTATTTAAGCTCAATTTTTGGATTTTTAAAAATTAG
>DAIUBX010000235.1:4319-5419 GCA_036846465.1 Bernardetia sp. | reverse complement strand
TTATTCGCATGTGTTTTCACTTCGTTTTTTATTCAATCAACAACAAATTAATTCATTAAAGGCATCTAGCAAAAAGGGGCAATAAAGAATAAAGATAATCACAACAGAAAAAACTATAAATTTAAGATTTACAAAAACTTCATTATAGCTATGAGAAAACATATATATCCTTTTTTATTTGTAGTAGGAATATTACTTTCCTTCTCTAATCAAGCAAAAGCACAACTTTATTTTCCTCCTGCTGATTTTAGTCAGTATATGGATTGGGTAGATTATGATAAAGTATATTATAAAGTTGTTGTTAATGAAGATGGTATTTATAGAATAGGCTTTCAAGAACTGCTAGATGCAGGAATTCCTTCTTCTATTAACCCAACTCGTCTTCAAATTTATTATCATGGCGAAGAAATTCCAATCCGAGTAACAGGAGAAACTGATGGACGTTTGGATTCTTTGGATTATGTAGAGTTTTATGGAAAGGAAAGAGATAGTGAACACGACAAACTTCTCTATCCAGACCCAACTGGACGACCTACACAGGAGTATTCATTGTATGGTACAAACTCAGTATATTTTCTTACTTATACACGCTCTCCTTCTGAAACAGGTTTGCGTATGCAGACTTTTTATGAAGCAAATACACAGCGTCTAACACCTGAACCTTATCATGTTCAGTACCAAACTCAAAATTTCAGCTCTAGAACAGTTCTTGGTCCTTTATATCCACTTAGTTTTACTTCATTTGAAGGTAGAGGAACTATTGTAAGTGATTTTGAGAATGGAAAAGGATATAGTGGTGCGATAATACGTACAGGAAGGGGGAGAAAACAACCACTTGCAGCAGTTACTATCACAGACTATGTAGCTGACTCTTCACAAAATGTTGAAATAGAATATGGTGTGATGGGACTTGCAAATTTCCAACATAAGGTGCAATTTTTTTATCAAATTGAAGCTTCAGCTAGAGAGGAGTTTTTAGAAGAAAGAGAATTTAAAAATTATGAAATAGAACGAGTAAAAAAAATAATTCCTGATTCTTTGGGAATAATACAAAATGGTAGATTGTTTTTTACAATAGAAGATATCAATGGAAATTCTGG
>DAIUBX010000235.1:0-4309 GCA_036846465.1 Bernardetia sp. | reverse complement strand
CGAGGTGTATTAAGTTACACAGGAGGGAATATCAAATATCCACAAGCTACAAAAATGAATGGAGAAGAAGCCAAGCGATTCTATCTCAGAACCAACTCATTAGGAAAATCGTATCTAGAAATTCAAAATCCTACTCTTTCTAGTCGCTTTTTTGATATTACTAATCCTCAAAATGTAATTGAAATACAAGCTGATAGTTTGCGAAATAAAAGAGCTATGATTGTTCCTAATACAAGCCAAAGCCGTACTATTTATGCAGCTTCTACTACAAAAACTGTTGCATCTATAACTAGAGCCAATTTCAGACCTATTACTACGCTTGATGCAGATTATATTATTCTTACTTCAAGTAATTTAAGAGAGGGATATCAAGAATACCCTGATGCAGCACAAGCTTATGCAAATTATCGTGCTTCTGTTGAAGGAGGAAGTTATACGCCTCTTATTGTAGAGATAGATCAACTTTTTAATATTTTTTCCTATGGAGAAGTAAGTCCTTTATCGATTCGTCGTTTTGCTAACTACATGCTAACCAATGGTAATCCAAAGTTTTTATTTATTCTAGGAAAATCAATTGGTACTTTACCTAAAGACCCTAATGCTACTAATATTCTTCCTTATGGCTATCCAGGTTCGGATCACATGCTCACAGCAGGACTAATAAATAACAGTTTAGAACCAGCACTTGCAACAGCACGACTTTCTGCAAAAAGTTCCAAGGAAGTAATTGATTACCTCAACAAAGTAAAAGAACACGAAGCTATTGAAGGTGACCAAAGTTGGCGTAAACGTCTTTTGCATCTTAGTGGAGGGTATTCTCCTTCCGAACACGCAAGTTTTAAACGCTATGTAGAAGGCTTTCAAGAAATTGCAGAAGGACGATATTTGGGCGCAGAAGTAGCAACAATCTCCAAACAAACTACTGATTTTGTAGAATTTATTGACATATCAAAACAAATCAACGATGGAGTTTCTTTGATTACCTTCTTTGGTCACGCAGGAATAAACTTTACAGACATAGAAGTTGGAAGAGCTAGTAATCCTAATTTAGATTATAACAATAAAGGACGTTATCCAATGATGTTGGTTAATGGTTGTGGAACAGGAAATCCGTATGGTAGTACAGTTTCTTTAGCTGAAGATTGGACACTTACACCAGACAAAGGAGCAATTCTTTTTCTTTCGCATGGAGAGTTAGGTTTTAGTGGACAACTACGTCTTTATACACAAACATTCTATGAAGAAGCCTTTACCAAAAGAGAAAATCTAAACCTTCCGATAGGCGAAGTAATGCAAAAAATGCTTCGTACCTATATGGCAAGAAATGGAGTGCAAAACGAAATTGCAAGAGCAGGAGCACAACAAATTATTCTTCATGGCGACCCTGCCGTTCGTTTGATTCCAATTGAAAAACCTGACTACATGATAAATAATTCTCGTGTTAGTTTAGTTCCTGCTCAAGATGAAACGTTCATTAATGCAAATAGCGATAATATTAGAGTAAAAATTGCAGCTCGTAATTTGGGAATTATGGATGCACAAAATCGTAGAATAAGTGTACGTGTAAGAAGAACATTTCCAGACGGAACAGTAGATTTTTATTCGGTACAAGATTATCCTTCTATTGCAACTGAAGACACACTCTACTATAATATTTCGGTAGGAGAAGTTGAAAAAGCAAAATCTATTGGATTAAACAAATTTGAAGTATATATAGATTATTTTGAAGAAATTGATGAGTCTGATGAAACAAATAACTATGCTTCTTTTGAATATTTTATGCAACGTGGAACAATGATTATACTTGCTCCAAAAGAATACAGCATCATAAATACCACAACACCAACGCTTATAGCTCAAAATAATAACCCATTTACAGATGTAAGAAGTTATGAGTATGAACTTGATACAACGCACTTATTTAATAGCTCCATCAAAAAAACAATTGTATTACAAGATTATATCACAACCGAATGGAATGTAAATCTACCTGTTTTCAGAGATAGTACTGTTTATTTTTGGCGTGTTCGTTATGCAGAACCTCAAGGAGAAGATAGCCAAGAATGGGCAACTTCATCATTTATTTACATAAATAATAGTCCTGCTGGATGGTCACAAAGCCATGTAGCACAGTTTGACAAAGCCACCTTACAAGGATTGTCTTATCCAAAAGAAACAGGGCAATGGGAATTCAAGAATTATGCACTTAACTTTGAAATACAAGCTGCTGGAGGAGCTTCTAGCCAAAGAGGAAATTATTCTATCAAGATAGATGGAGAATCTCTTATAGAAGGTAACTGTAATACAGGAAGACTTTTAGTTTTAGCAGTAAATAGTCGTAGTGGTGCAGTATATAATCCTAAACCTGCTGCTGGTTGTGGAGCTTCATTAGCTGTTGCTGGTTTACCTTACTTTATAACTAGCTTTCTGATAGATAATAGTACGCTAACAGATTATGTAGCAAATATGCGTAGTCAAGATTACATAATAATGATGAATAGCACTACGAGTGCAAAACATTCAGAAGAGGCTACTGTATTAGCTCAACTAGGTTTTACACAAGCACAAATTGCTGAATTTACGGCAAGAGCTGACGATGCAGCTTTTGTTATTGTAGGTAGAAAAGGTGCACCTGCAGGTTCTGCATTTTTGTTCAACCTTCAAACACGTAATGATGTCATTAATGAATCTTTTACCTTAACGGGACCTACAGATAGAGGAGTCGTAACGTCATCTTTGATAGGTCCTGCTGCTGATTGGGGAAACATGTTTAGACAAGTCAGTACGAAAGGAAATGATGATTGGAAAATAGATGTGGTAGGAGAAAACTTTACAGGTTCTCAAACTACACTTGTAGAAAATATAACACAGGATAATTTTGCATTAAGTCAAATTGATGCGAATCAATATCCTTATTTGAGATTACGTGCTACTTTGAGCGATTCTGTAGAAAGAACGACTCCACAGTTAGACCGTTGGCAAGTAATTTATAGAGAAGTGCCTGAGGGAATTTTGTTATATGATACACTTTCTTATCGCCAGAACTCTAATCTTCAAGTTTCGGCTGGTGATTCGGTCAATATTCGTTTCCGTTTCCGTAATATTTCTGGTAATGATTTTTCTAGTCCTTTGATTGTTCGTTATACAATCAGAAATGCACAAACTGGAATTACAACAGAATCGTATGATACATTGAGTTCTTTAGCTAGAGAAGAAGAACTTCTTTTTGATGCAAAATTCTATTCATTGGATTATTTGGGAGATAATTTATTGACTGTCTTTGTGAACCCAAGAATACAAGGTGAACAGCTTTATGAAAACAATATCTTACAAGCCAACTTTACTGTAATTCCTGATAATGTAAATCCTGTTTTGGATGTTGCCTTTGATGGAATCAAGATTATGGATGGGGATATTATTTCGCCTACACCTCTTATTTCAATTCAATTACGAGATGAGAATAAGTTTTTGGTAAGACAAGATACTGTCGGAATAAATATGTATTTGAGTAAATGTGATAGTTGTGAGCGTGTCAGATTGAATTATGACGGACAGAATGTTCAATATTTTGCCTCACAGGATAATAATTTCCGTTTAGAGTATCGTCCAGAGCGTTTGGAAGATGGAAAATATACGCTATCCGTAGATGCTCAAGATGAAAGTGGAAATCGTGCAGGAGCAGAAGATTATAAAATTAATTTTGAGGTTGTAAACAAATCAAGTTTGACGCATTTCTATCCGTATCCAAATCCATTTTCTACCAAAATGCACTTTGTCTTTACGCTCACAGGTGCAGAAGTTCCTGATGATATTCGTATTCAGATTATGACCATTACAGGAAAAATAGTCAGAACGATTACCAAAGATGAGTTAGGAGCAATTCGAATTGGAGATAATGTTTCTGATTTTACGTGGGACGGAACAGATGAATATGGCGACAAACTTGCCAACGGTGTCTATCTTTATAAAGTAGATATTCGTGATAATCAACTTAGCTTCGAACACAGAGAAACTGCTAAAGACAATCTATTCAAGAAAAATATAGGTAAAATTTATATTATGAGATAAAATTCTCAAGTAGAAAAATCAAAAAAGGTTTTATTTTCTAATTTAGAAAATAAAGCTTTTTTTATGTCTTTACTTACACCTAAAAAAACATCTCAACAAATTACAATTTCAAAATAATTTTTTGTGTTTTGCTATACTTGTCATTCCTCATTCTAAATTTAAGAGAGCTGTATTAAAATTAATTTTAACTATATTGATAATTAATTAAATTTTTTAAATGATTTATGCTATGAATTGCATT
>DAIUBX010000234.1:0-5449 GCA_036846465.1 Bernardetia sp. | reverse complement strand
AATATACGAAATTAATTTGTTTTTGATGCTGTTAAATTACAATAAATTAGACTTTTTCTAACAAAGCCATATAAAATCCATCAAAACCAGTTTGATGAGAAAGAATTTTTTTGTCTTCAACAAATTTAAAATCTTTTCCATTTTCGCTATTCAAAAATGTTTCGACTTGCTTTTGATTTTCAGAAGGTAAAATAGAACAGGTTGCATAAACTAACTTTCCACCTTTTTTGGTCATTTTAGAATATTCTTGCAAAATAATTTGTTGTGTTTCTTTTATTTCTTCCAAAAAAGCAAGACTAAGTTTCCATTTTGCATCAGGATTTCTACTCAAAACACCCAAACCACTACAAGGTGCATCTATCAAAACTCTATCAGCCGAATTATGAAACTGACTAAATTGATTGTAATTTACAATGTTACTTTCCCTCTTTATTGTATGCGTTTTAATGTTATGAACGTCGGCTCGGTTGGCTCTTTTTCTTAGTTCAATGAGTTTGTTTTCATAAATATCCATTGCCGTTACTTGTCCTTTATTTTGTAAAAGAGAAGCAATATGAAGTGATTTTCCTCCTGCACCTGCACAGGTATCGATGATTTGTAAGCCTTTTTTGCTTTCATTTTCTAAGTCTAAAAAATAAGCAATAAGCTGTGAAGAGGCATCTTGAATTTCGAAAAAACCTTCTTTATACAAAGCATTTGTTAAAATATTTTTTCGTTCTACTAACTGAATTGCATCTGGATAAGCTGCAATTTTTTTAGTTTCTATGTTTTGTTCTGAAAGCTGTTTTTGAAGTTTTTTTATATCTGTTTTTAACGTATTGACACGCAAAACAACAGGAGCTTGATTATTGAGGGCAGCAATTTCTTTTGTCCAAATGTCATTTCCTAATTCTGTTTCTCCCAAATTATCTAACCAATCTGGAATAGATTCTTTATACTTTCTGATTTCTGAAAGCTCTTTGTAGCTCTGATTTATTTTTTCTTTATCATAATTAATTCCTTCAAATTCTTCCCAAGTTGGTAATTCAATTTCATTTAAGATTGCCCAAATAGAAAAGAGTTGAAAAAGGTTTTGAGTAGAATAAGTATCATTTTGATATTCTGTTTCTATTCCTGCTAATTTTGCATACAAACGTTTCCATCTTACAATTTCGTAAATGGTTTCTGCTACAAAACTTCTATCTCTTGCGCCCCAACGTTTGTCTTGTTTTAATGTAATGGCAACAATTTTATCAGCCTGTTTTTTTTGATTGAAAATTTGAGAAAGAGATTCGATAAGAGCCAAAACTAAATTACGATGTAAACGCATGGGGAAAATTGTGAATTATGAATGGTTAATTATAAATAAAAATACATAAATAACTGGTTCAAGCATCGACACTCACTGTTGTCAACTTAAGGAATTGTTTGTGGTAGGTCGCTCGTGGGGACACTATGTCCGTCAAGCTATCATTTATTTTACCATTATCAACGTCCTGTTATCTTCGATAACTGACGATTGCTAAGGTAAAATAAATACAAATAGTACATTTCTCCCTTAGCAATCGTGTATTTTCGAAGAAAATAGACGTTGATAATGGGAAAAATACAGCATAATTTTCTTAGCTTGACGGCTATGGTGTCCCCACCAACGACACATACCTATATGCAAAAACACAAACTTTTAGAAATCTATCAACGCAGACTGACCAATCTTTCGGGAAAAAACCGTTCGCTTTGGCTTCCTAAAATCTATTCAACTTCATTTTTAGACATCAATGAATTGGATTTTTTGTTGAACAAACCTGCTTTTTCGATTATTGAAAGTTTGTTGCATACAGGTTCTAAAAAAAGTATTCCTCTTTGTGAAATTTCAGATGCAAGAGATAGTAAAACCAATCAAATTAGCAGACAACTAAAGGGAATTGAGCGAAAAACTAATTCTATTTTTGAAGAAAGTGGGGCGTATGATTTGTATGTTGGTTTTCCGTTTGTTGAGGGAAAACTGCATGATGATACGGTTGTGCGTTGTCCGTTGTTGTTTTTTCCTGTAACTTTAGAAACTAAGAATAGAAAATGGCAACTTTCGCCTCGTTCTGATGCAGGAATTAGTTTTAATAAAGCTCTTTTATTGGCATATTCTCATTTTAATGAAAGTGAAATTTCAGAATCTATTTTAGAAGAAAATTTTGAAGAGTTTCCGAATAACGCATTAGAATTTCTAACAGAATTATACAATTATTTAGAAAAAAGCGAACTAGAAATTAATTTTAATCAAGAAACTTTTGCTCAAAAGCTCCTTCCTTTTTTCTCTCAAACCAAACAGGATGCTACAAATCTTTTCGAAACTGGAAAGTTAAAATTGGTTTCTCAAGCCGTTTTGGGAATTTTTCCTCAAGCTGGTTCGTATTTGTATCAAGATTATGAAAAGCTGATAAATGATAAAAATACGCCACAATTAGAAGATTTTTTTCACGGAGATTATGATGATTTTAATACTTTTAAAGGAACTGAATTTGAAGATGAAATTTTAAAGAATAATACAACTCAAAAAGAAATTTCAGAAGAGGAAATTTTTGCGCCCTTTGCGCTTGATGCTTCACAGGAACAGGTTTTGAAAGCTGTCAAAAATAATAATTCGTTTGTCGTTCAAGGGCCTCCCGGAACTGGAAAATCTCAACTTATTTGTAATCTAGTGAGTGATTTTGTAGCGCAAGGAAAAAAAGTTTTGGTCGTTTGTCAGAAAAGAGCTGCTTTAGATGTGGTTCAAAATCGTTTGAATGAAATTGAAATTTCGCCTTTTATTGCCCTTGTTCACGATTTTAAGCAAGATAGAAAAGTAATTTATGAGCAAATTCAAAATCATATTCAGAATTTAGAATTGTATGAAAAGCAAAATAAAAGTCTGAATGCAATTCATTTGGAACGCAATTTTTTGAAAATTAGTAGAGAAATTGACAGTCTTACCAACGAATTTGAAGAATACAGAACGGTTTTTTTTGATGAAAATAGCTGTGGAAAATCAATCAAAGAATTATATCTAAATGCTGATTTAAAGAAACAACATATAGAACTTTCAGAAGCAAAACAGTTTAGATTTGATGATGAGTTCGATACAAATTTTGAAAACAGTAATATAACAAATCCTATAAATAATAAATCAAGTCAAGTTTCTGTATCAAAATTCAAGAAAAATCTAAAAACGTATATTCGTCTTCAAAATAATTATGATAATCCGAATTATATTTTATCAGAAAGAAGAAGTTTTGCAGGTTTTGATGAAGAAAATAAAAAAGAAATTTTAGCTCTTTTTACAGAAATTCCAAATTTCAAAAAAAGTATTGAATCAAAGTTTTCGACACTTTTAGGTAAACCAATTTCTTATGATAAGGCAAAAGAATGGAGTAAAAAAGTTCCTCAATGGAGACAGGCTGTAAAGGAATTACAAGACAAACATTTATGGCAAATTTTCAAAGAAAGTCGTTTTTATGAATTCGAACAACCTGAATGGCTCAATGAATATATAGAAATTTCTCAAAAAGAAAATATTGCAGCTTCGTTTGCAAATGCAGAAAAAAAATGGCTTTCTCAAAAAGAAAAAGATTTGTTGAGTTATTTTTCAGATGGTGGAATGGAAAAATTTTTGGAATACAGAACATTAAAAGAAGCTAATTTTTTAGTAGAAGAATACAAAAAACAAAAGCAAAACTTCCTTAGAAAGATGTGGAAGCGAGTAGCTGCACCAAAATCCGAAAAATTCACAAAAGAATTATTAGAAAAGTATAGAAGAAAAGATGAAATAAAAAACATTGATTCACTTCTCAAAAAAATAGCAAAACGCAATAGTTTCGAACTCAAAATGATTGCGATGCAGTCTGTAGAGTGGGTTTCAGAACCTCCTACATCAATCAATCTCAAAAAGAATGAGCTTAAAAATTGGTTTTCTACGCATCGAAAAGCCTTAGATTTGAAGCTACTTTTGATAGAACTCATAGAATACAGCCGAATTTTTTTAGAGAAAGACATTACACATCAAGATTTGAATTTGTTTTTGGAGGAATTTGTAAATCTGCTTACTCAAACAGACACAGAAGAAAAAAGATGGAATCAGTATTTAACAGAAAAACAAATAAATAAAGTAGCCGATAGTTTCCCAACTGTCGAAAGTCAGAACAATATTAAAGAACTAAAATCTACCCTAGATTCAGATTTTGATAAATTGGTAGAATTAGACACACTAAAAAGTAAGTTTTCAAAAGCAGAACTAAAGACGATTGAGGAGTTAAAAGTAGCCGACAGTTTCCCAACTGTCGCAATAAACGAAACAGAAATTTTAAATTTATTTGATAATTCCATTCAAATCAGTTGGATAAACGAACTTGAAAAACGATTTCCTATTTTAAAAACCGTTAATTCTCAAAAATGGAAAGAAAATGAAGAGCGTTTAAAAAATCTAGTTACTCAAAAACAGCAAATTAGTGCAGATATTTTGCGTCTAAAAGTAAAAGAAAAAACCTACAAAGATTTAGAATTTAATCGTTTGGGAAACCGAACGACATACAGAGATTTAGAGCATCAAGTAAAGAAAAAACGCAGTATTTGGGCTTTACGCAAACTTTTATCGAATTATTCTGATGAGATTTTTAGACTTTTGCCTTGCTGGTTGGCTTCTCCTGAAACGGTTTCGGCTATTTTTCCATTGGTTCAAAATTTTGATTTAGTGATTTTTGATGAGGCTTCTCAATGTTTTGCAGAAAAAGGAATTCCTGCATTGTATCGTGGCAAACAGAGTATTATTGCTGGTGATGAAAAACAACTTCCTCCACACGATTTGTATCAACCACGTTGGGAAGAGGATTTGGATAAAATGGATTTGGATAAGTTAGATTTTGATTCATTAGAAAATAATTCAGAAAATTTTGAAAATCAAAGTGAGGAGGAAATTAACGAGGAAATACATGAAATTCAAGAAATTAAAAATTATGAAAACCCTAAACTAGCCTTAGAAGTAGATTCACTTTTGGATTTGGGTAAAAATTACTTGCCTTCTTTTGAATTAAATGGACATTATCGCAGTCGTTTTGCCGAATTGATAGCCTTTTCGAATTATCATTTTTACGGAAATCGTTTGAAAGTTGTGCCTGATTTGGGGATTATTGAAGAATATCAAGATGCTACACCAATAGAATATTTGAAAGTAAATGGAACATGGTATCAAAATCAAAATCAAGAAGAAGCTGAAAAAGTAGTGGAATTAGTCAAAAATTTAATAAATAATGAAAAAACGAAATCAAAATCTATCGGAATAATTACATTTAATGCCAAACAGCAAAATCTGATTCGTGATTTATTAGAGGAAAATTTAAAATTTATTCCAGAAGATTTATTTATCAAAAATATAGAAAATGTACAGGGAGATGAACGAGATTTGATTATTTTCTCGGTCGGTTATGCGTCAAATATAGCTGGA
>DAIUBX010000233.1:0-5473 GCA_036846465.1 Bernardetia sp. | reverse complement strand
TTCTGAGGAACTGAACACACAGTAAAATATAAATAAACTTTTGAAACAGTGTACTAAGCAATCTAATTTCAAAATTGCATAGTTATCAGATACATTTTTTCTTATCTGTTTTATCAAAATGACATTCAAATCCTCTCTTCGTTTGCGTATTACTGTTGGCTTATCTTTTCTATTAGGAATCATTATTCTTATTAGTGGAGTGGCTGTTTTTTATTTAACAAAGTTGGCAAGAGAATCTGACAAATTACTTGAAGAGAATTATAGTTCTATTCTTTATATGCGAAAAGTTACAGATTCTTACCAAGAACTACCAGCTATTCAAATTAAATATTTATCTGGACTGGGTATAGATAGAGAAAAGTATAGGGTCGTAAAAATGGATGTGATTCATTATATTGATTCCTTAAAAAATAATTCCAACTACGAAAAAGAAAAAGGATATATAGATTCTCTAAATATAAATTTTATAAAATTTGTAAACAGATTCGATGCAGTACTGGAGGATAGTTCTGTCGTTATTCCAAATATGTCTATCTATTTTGATAATCTTAGATATTATTACGTTCCTGTTAGAGATAATATAGACCAGATACGACGCATCAACCAAAATGAGATTTTTGCAGGAAATGAAATGATTCAACAAAATACAGAAGATGCTCTACTTTACATGGCTATTATTGGAGGAGTTTGTGTTTTGATTACAATAGGGTTTATCTTTTATTTTCCTGTTTATCTCACCAAGCCTTTGCATGAGCTTTACTTGGCTCTTGAAGAGATGAGTAATAAAAATTACACAAAGCGTCTGCATGTTGGTTCTACTGATGAGTTTGCTCGTTTGGCTACTTCTTTCAATAAAATGTCTAGTAAAATAGCTGAATTTGAGAGTGTAAATTTAGAAAAATTACTTATTGAGAAAAAGCGTACAGAAACAATCATAGAACACCTTCAAGACGGAATTATTGGTGTAAGCGCACAAAACAAAATTATTTTTATCAATCAAGTGGCTGAGGTTTTACTTGATATGTCTTCCGAAGAAGCTGTCGATGTTTATATTCCTGATTTGCTTGTCAATAATGATATTCTCTATCACGTAATGGTTGATTTGATAGGCATAGAACAAGGACAATTAGTTGCCGAAAAAACAATCAAAGTACCTTCAGCCGACCGAGATTTATTTTTTTCAAGACAAGTAATGAGCCTTCCCGAAACCGAAAAACTTTCAGGACTTATTGTTCTTCTCAAAAATGTAACAAAGTTTACAGAAATGGATGCAGCCAAAACGCATTTTATAGCTACTATTTCTCACGAACTCAAAACACCTTTGGCTGCAACACGACTGAGTTTGGGTTTATTAAAAGACAAACGAATAGGAGAACTAAATGAAGAACAAGCTGATTTGCTAGGTGATATAGAACAAGCTACCGAACGGCTTTTTACACTAACAGGAGAAATTCTTCAATTATCACAAATTGAGTCTGGAAAAATCAAAATAAATCTACAACCTGTTGATTTAGATGAATTAGTAAATTATACTTTACAAGCCATAAAAGTATCTGCCGAACAAAAACTTCTATGCGTTGAAGCTACTACTGCGCCTAATTTACCTGTATTTTTTGCAGATATTGACAAAATAAAATGGGTTATTATTAATTTTTTAACAAATGCCATACGTTATGCTCCCCCAAAATCAGAAGTAAAATTAAGTATTTACCCTGAAGACAAGGGGATTACATTTTCGGTAAGTGACAAAGGAAAAGGAATTAGTGAAATGTATCATTTAAAAATATTTGAAAAATATTTTCAAGTTCCTAATTCAGATAAAAATATAGACAAACAAGGCTCTGGATTAGGTCTTGCTATCTGTAGAGAGTTTATTGAAGCTCATAAAGGCAAAATTTGGGTAGAAAGTGAAGTAAATAAAGGAAGTACTTTTTTCTTTTGGCTGCCTTTGGAAAGGTAAAAAAACAATTAGCTAATCAAGTAAAAAACACCTCTTCCAAATAATATAATGCAAATCTGTTTCAAAACTTCTTTTATTTGGCTAGTATCTAATAAAAGTTTTATATAATTTTGCACTGCAATAAAAACGTTTATCCTATTATATTCGTTATTACTTTTTAATCTCTATTGTATTATCAAATTTATTAAACTCAACTTTAGCTATGGCATTGCATTATAAAATAGACCAAATTGATAAACAGATTTTGGAAATTCTTCAAGAAAACGCCAAAATCACAAACGCTCAACTTTCTAAAGACATCAATCTCTCTCCAGCACCTACTTTAGAGCGTGTCAAAAAATTAGAAAATGCTGGTTATATTCAAAGTTACCATGCTCGTCTTGATGCTCAAAAACTAGGTTTGGGAGTAGCTACTTTTATTAGTGTAAAGCTAAACAAACACAATAAATCAAGTAATGAAAATTTTGTAAAACAGGTACGAGAAATCGACGAAATCGTAGAATGTCATTACGTTACAGGTTCTAGTGATTATGTTTTGAAAGTGGTTTCTAAAGATATTGATTCGTATCAAAGTTTGATAATGAACAAAATTAGTGAAATTGCACAAGTAGATAATATGCAAACCATGGTAATTCTTAATACCATAAAAGATAGCGATTCACTTCCTATTCCAGAAGCAACTCCAGCGTTGATAAAAAATGTTGATAACAATTAAGAAAATCTATTTCAGTTTTGCTCAACAAAGTAAAACAAATGACAGAATAGTAATAAAAATATTCATGTAATGATTTAGCAATATTAGGCTTACAGCTCGTTAAATACTATATTAACAGGCATTTGCTAACATCTAGTGCTTAATTTTGAAGTAAATTTTGTATTTTTGTTTAACTCTTGGTTACTTTTTATAAGCCTTAAAAAGGTAAAAAATAGAATCAGTTTTATAAAATTTGCTACTCTACTATTCAATAATTTATTTCTATTCTGTCATGCATATCGATCTTACCAACTCTGATAAAAAAGTAAAACTTTGCCGACAAGGTTTTCTCTACTTACGTAAAAAAGGGATTCACGAAGGTTGGAGATTACACTCGGCTGGTTATGCTGTTCTTCAACAAATGAAATTTGGCAAGATTCAAACACTTTATATGCACAAAATTTTGGCAGATACCTTTGTCAAGAAGCAAGATACTGATAAAAGGCTCTTTGTGCGTATGCTTGACTCTAATAAACTAAATTGTCAGATAGATAATTTAGAGTGGGCAACTATGTCAGAACTTCGTCGTCACCAAACTAATCATACTCCTAATAATTATAGAGGAGTGTCGAAAGATGGCAAAAAATATAGAGCCATCATCTATGATCAAGGCGAACGGATTTATTTAGGTGTTTTTGATACACCCGAATTGGCAGCCGTCGCCTATAATCAAGAATCTTTGAAACGTTTTGGAGTTACAGAAAGTCTCAATGAACTTCCAAGTCCTTTGGATATGAGTCCTCCTCCAACAAGAAACGAAGCTCCGAATGCAAGAGGAAATAAATAACCATACTGACTGTAAGCTATTTCTAGTCTAATAAAACCTTATTTTGGTCTAGTTTATTTAAAAATCTTACTTTGTAGTTATCTAAGTAGTCTTGATAAAATTTCCCATTTATCCATTCTCCATCAAGAGTAGCGTCCCATTGTTCATAAAATTTAATAGCTGGTGTATTCCAATCCAAAACTTGCCAATTCATCATATTGGTATTTTGGCGTTTGGCTTCCAAAATAGTTGCTTCAAAAAGAAGTTTGCCTATTCCTTCGCCTCTGTATGCTTCATTTACTAAAAAATCTTCTAGGTAAAGACAACGTCCTTTCCATGTCGAATAACGAATGTAAAACAGCGAAAAACCGATAATTGTATCGCCTTGTTCTGCCACAATTGCACCATAAGCAGGATTTTCGCCAAATCCATCAATCGCCATGCGTTCAGGTGTTGTACTTACCTCGTTTTTTGCCTTTTCATAAATGGCAAGTTCGACAATCAAATCAAAAATTTGAGGAACGTCTTTTTCAGTAGCCCTACGGATTGTTGTTTTTTTCATAGTTAATTAATTATGTATCAAAGACTTTCTAGTCTGTCTAAAATAATAGTTTGATTCATACTACTAGACATTTTGAATAAATAGGTCAGTCCCGAAGGGCAGACCGTCTATTTAAAGACTATAAACGGTCTGCTCTACGAGGCTGACCTATATAAGAATACAGGAATACTATTTTTGTCTAGTAGTATGAGTTTGATTCTAATTTGTAAAAATAAAATAAAAATAAGTGTTTCTCTATTTTAGTGTGTAAATTTGTCAAATTAAAAATACACAACCTATATTTTCAATCTTTTTAGGAATATGTCTGATTCTTCAACCCTTTTAACTACTCCTTTACAACTTTCAATCGTAATTCCTCTTTTCAATGAAGATGAATCACTTCCTCCTTTGCACGATTGGATTGTCAAAGTAATGGCGCAAAATAACTTTTCATATGAAATTGTCTTTGTAAACGATGGAAGTACAGATAATTCGTGGAAAGTAATTGAAGAATTAGCAAGTAAAAATGAAAATGTAAAAGCAATTTGTTTTTCAAGAAATTACGGAAAATCGGCTGCTTTAGATGCAGGATTTAAAATTGTAAAAGGAGAAGTTGTTGTTACAATGGATGCTGATTTACAAGACAGCCCAGACGAAATTCCAGAATTATACGATTTAATCAAAAATCAAAATTTTGATTTAATTTCAGGTTGGAAGAAAAAACGCCACGACCCACTTTCCAAAACACTTCCTACAAAACTTTTTAATGCAGCCACTCGTGCTTTTTCAGGAATAAAACTAAATGATTTTAATTGTGGATTAAAAGCCTATAAAATTGAAGTCGTCAAAACGCTAAATGTTTATGGAGAAATGCACCGTTATTTACCTGTTTTGGCAAAATGGAATGGCTTTACAAAAATAGGCGAAAAAGTAGTCGAACACCGAGCAAGACAATTTGGAAGCACAAAATTTGGATTAGAACGCTTCACAAACGGGCTTTTAGATTTGCTTTCAGTTACTTTTATAACACGTTTCAAGAAAAAACCGATGCACTTTTTTGGTACACTTGGTTTACTTTCTTTCTTTATGGGATTTGGAATTGCTTTTTGGCTTCTTTTAGAAAAATTAATTGGTATTCATACTCGTGAACCCGTTGATGCACCTCTTTTTTATATTTCTCTTATTGCTATCGTTATCGGAACTCAGCTTTTTTTAGCTGGTTTTATTGCCGAAATGATAGTTATTCATTCCAATGAAAGAAACGATTATATTATTTCAAAAGAACTGTAACGTACACTTTAGTGTGCGAAAATGTAGCAAAGACTTTAGTGTGCGAAGATGTAGCGAAGACTTCAGTCTTCGTAAAACTTTACTTAGCCATTGTTGGTATTTTTAGCGTAGCGATCAATGCTGTCAGTTTAAGGAATTGTTTGTGGTAGGTCGCTCGTGGGG
>DAIUBX010000232.1:0-5474 GCA_036846465.1 Bernardetia sp. | reverse complement strand
GATTCAGAAATTAGTCAGAATGAAGAAAATACAGCGAAAGGTATTACAAACAATGAACTCTCAATAACTTCAAATACTGTATTAAATCAAGATTTAGAAAGTAAGATGAATAGTAGTTCTAAAAGCTATCAGAGCGTATTAAAACACATGTTCTCCTCAAAAGAAGCTTTTAGTAATGCTCTAAAAAAAGCCCGAGATGTTTACTTTAAAAAATAAATACTGTTTTTTTGATTTAAAATTAATGTTCTTGTTTTTTTTGTAGGTAGATAGATACAGATTTTATATATTTGGGAAACTATTTGAATAAACTAATATCACTTCATAAATACAAATTTGCTTTCTGATGGAGTATTTTAACAAAGTATTGATTGCCAATTTATAATTCAAATAGAAAAAAATGAACTTGAGAATTTGCCATTTTACTTACGTATGCTATCCAATCCACTAAATATCCAACTAAATAACTCCTATTTTACTCGTTTCGTTACTGGTAGTGTCTTCATATTGAGTTGTTTGTTTTGTTTGTCTAATCAAGCAATAGCACAAACAAAAAGTATTATGGGAACAACTAATGATACAAAAGGAAACCCTGTAGAAGGCGTTACTGTGATTATGCCCAATATTGGAAAGGGTGTAAGTAATAGTAATGGAGGGTTTATAATAGAATACCCTGCTTCCAAAGGTTCTCCCAAAAAAGTAACTATAGAAAAAGAAGGCTATTCATTAGTAGATTATGATATGGCTAAAAATGGTCTTGCGATTACATTGAGGGAATTAGCCAAAACACTAAAAGGACAAGTCTTTGCTCAAAAAAATGCTCCTTTATCTAGTGCAGAAATAACTTGGAAAGGAGTTAACTATGAAAAAGTAACTATGGCTGATGCTGTCGGTAATTTCTACATGGAAATTCCAAATGACAAAAAAGTAACTTCTTCTTCTGTCTTTATGGTAAATGGTAAAAAAGTAGATGGAAAGTTTTTTTCTTATGATTCAAAGTTAAATGAAGTAAAAATAGTATTATCGGGGGATGTATCAAACCCTATTTTGAAAGATGAAAAATCCAAAAAAGAAGACAATAAAGAGGCTATAAAAGAAGATACAGCAAGTGTAAAAGAACGAATTAATTTGGAAAAGGTCGTAAATGACCTTGAAATGCAGAAAAGTTTACTTGCAGAACAAGGTTATGAAATACGTGCAGCAATGGAACATATAGCTAGTGAATTGAATAGTAGTGATATTAGTCCACAAGAAAAAAGTAGGTTGAGAAGAGAACTAGAGGCTTTAGCTAATCAACTTATCAAAAACGAAACTGCTTTTGAAGAAGCACAAGCAGAAACTCGTAAATTAATGGACAAAATTAGAGGTCTTTTATTTGAAAAAGACTCTATGACAACAGCTTTTACAGAAAAAATAGAAGAAGTCGAAGCTGAAAAAGAAATGGCTCGTCTTCAAATGATTATTGCTGGTGTTGTAGCTCTTTTACTATTGGTAGTTGCTGGTGGTGCTTATTTTATTTCTCGTAAAATAAATAAACAAAATGCAGACTTAGAAAAATCAAATCAGGCACTCAACCAAACAAAAAGCGAATTAGAAACTAGAATTGAAGAAATTGAAAACCTGAATAAAGAAGTTACTGCCAAAAATCAAAAGATTACAGATTCAATTCGTTATGCTCAAACCATTCAAGAAGCCATTTTACCTCCTAGTATAGAATTTGAAAAAGCTTTTACAGATTATTTTGTACTTTATTCTCCTAAAGATATGGTTTCAGGAGATTTTTATTGGATGACAACTCAGTACACATTAGAAGGGCAAAAAACGGTTATAGCAACAGTTGATTGTACAGGTCATGGTGTTCCAGGGGCTTTTATGTCAATGATTGGAAATACACTTTTGAATGAAATTGTAAATCAAGAAAAAATATTTGATACTGCTCAAATCTTGACACGTTTACATGAAGGTGTAAAAAAATCATTACAGCAAAATAACATGTCAAATGATGACGGAATGGATGTTTGTATTTGTACAATCCATTTTAATTCAGACGGAACGGCAAATGTGCAATTTACGGGAGCAAAACGACCTTTATACTACTACCAAAATTCACTCTTACAAAACTTAAAGGGAGATGTGAAATCTATTGGAGGAAGAGATAGAAAAGAAAAACCTTTTACTACACAAGATTTGTACCTCGTGAAAGGAGATTCTTTGTACCTCATGACAGATGGTTTTAGCGACCAGCAAAACTCTGAGAACAAAAAATTTGGAACAACACGTCTTCTGGAATTTTTGGAAAAAAATGCAGCCCTGCCATTTTCTATTCAAAGAGAACAGCTCAATGATGAGCTTCAAACATATAGTTGGGGTGCAGAACAGCGTGATGATATTACTATTTTGGCTGTGAAGATTTAATTTATTCATCGTCTTCTTGTGTTCCGTCGGGCATATAAATCAATCGATGCAAATTTTCTTCTCTAAAAATTTCTTGTGCAATATCTTGCAAATCAAAAATAGTCAGAGCATCTATTTCATTAAAAAACTCTTGTAAAGAAATCATTCTTCCAAAATCTAAAAATGATTTTCCCATTCCTATCATCAGTCCAGAATTACTTTCACTAGACATAGCTAGTTGTCCTTTAAATTGCTGTTTTGATGTGTGAAAAAGTCCACTTCCTAATGTTTTTTCTTTGAGTAAATCAAGTTGTTTCAAAACCAAATTCAGACTTTTATCCAAACTCTTTTTTTCTGTTGCAAACGAAATAGCAAACATACCCGAATCACTATACGCCGAAAAACCTGAATCAACAGAATACACCAAACCGTATTTTTCTCTAAGCGAAAGATTAAGACGAGAATTAAGTGCTGGGCCTCCCAAATAATTATTCAAAAGTGCAAAAGGAATGCGTTTTTTGTCGTGCAAATTATACGCAGCCCCACCAATCATACAATGCGCTTGTGAAATAGATTTCGGCTTTATGATATGTTGAGCCTTTACAAATGGCGCAGCATCTCGGTACAAAGTAGAAGAACATGCAGGAATATCAGCAATATATTTTTCCACCATTTTTTTGACTTTCTCAAACGGAAGGCGACTAACAGACGAAAAAACAAGACGACTTGTATCTAAGTTTTGAGCCACAAACTCCTCAAAATCTATTCTTTTAAAACGTTTTACACTCTCTGTTGTACCTAAAATTTGTTTTCCTAAAGCGTGATTTCCAAAAACTACCTCATCAAATTCATCATCTAATAAATCAATAGGATTGTCTTTATACATTGCCATTTCTTCCAAAATAACACCTCTTTCTTTCTCAATTTCCTTATCTGGAAAAACAGAACGAAAAGCAATATCTGACAAAATATCAATCGCCTTTTCAGAATGCTCATCTAATACAGAAGCATAAAAAACAATTTTTTCTTTTGTCGTAAAAGCATTGAGTTCGCCACCCACAGCATCCAAACGGTTGATGATATGAAAGGCTTTTCGTTTTTGAGTTCCTTTGAAAGCCATGTGTTCCCAAAAGTGAGCTATTCCTTCTTGATGTACTTTTTCATCTCTACTCCCAACCTCCAAACTAAAACCACAATGGGCTATTTTGGTATTATTAACTCTACAATGAACCAAACGAATACCGTTTGGAAAAGTATAAACTTGGTAATTATCTGAATCCATATTTGATATATAATCTTCTTTTTTATTTTTAGTTTACAAAGTAACGAATAAGTATTCGTTTTGTCTAACTGAAAAGTTTAACTTCGTAATTATGACTAAAAATGAACCTATAATTTACCTCTTTTCTGGACTTGGAGCAGACAAATCTGTATTCAAGGGTCTTTCTTTTCTCAAAACAAGAAAGCATAAATTTATAGAGTGGGAAAATCCAAAAACTGATGATTTAGAAAATTATGCTCTACAACTTGCTCAACAAATAGATAAAACAAAAAAGGTTATTTTAATAGGCGTTTCTTTTGGTGGAATGTTAGTTTCTGAGCTTTCAAAACACATTCAGACTGAAAAGATAATTTTGATTTCTAGTGCTTCAAATCCTGCTGAACTTCCATTTTTATACAGATTATTTGGAAAACTAAAACTCTATTTATTCATTCCTACTTTTCTTCTTGACAAGCCCAATAAACTCCTCAGTTTTGCTTTTGGAACAGCTCAAAATAAATATAGAAAAGAAGAAAAACAGCTTTATAAAATTATCAAAAACTCAAATCCAAAATTTGCAAAGTCATTTATAAAAATGATTATGAATTGGAAAAGTAAAAATGATACGATTACTAATTCCATTTTCAAAATTCATGGCACAAATGATTTGATAATTCCTCACTCTAAAAATAAAACTAACCATTTTTTAATAGACAATGGAGGGCATTTTATGATTCTGACACATTCAAACGAAATAAATAATCGTATCAAAGAAATTGTAAAAAGTTTGTAAAAAATTGATACCTTGTTAAAATAACATTTTTCAAAACTATTTTAGTAGGAAATCAATTATTAAAGCATAAATTACAACTACACTCTAACTCTAAAAAAGAATTTTTATGTTAATGGACAAACGTACTTTTCTCAAAACGGCAGGTCTTGCCACTATCGCAATTATCTTCAATCCTCTTTCGGCTTGTGATTCTTCTAAACAGACAGATACTACAACAGATGTAGATTCGACAGCCATACTCAATGAAAATGGTCTTTTTACGCTCAAATCGCCTTTCGAATTACCTGCTTTGCCGTATGATTTTGCTGCCCTTGCACCAACTATCGACAAACAAACAATGGAAATTCATCACGGAAAACACCATCAAGGTTATGTCGACAAACTCAATAAAGCGATTGAAGGAACAAATTTTGCCAATCAAAATCTATTAGAAATTTTAGAAAGCGTAACTGAAAACGATGCAGGAGTTCGAAATAATGGAGGTGGACACTACAACCACAGCCTTTTTTGGGAATCTTTATCTCCTAAAAATCAAGTTGTTACAGGAAATTTAAAAGCAGCCTTAGAAAAAGACTTTGGTTCGTATGAAGCCTTTCAAAAAGAATTTACAGAAGAAGCAAAAGGAGTTTTTGGCTCAGGTTGGGCGTGGCTTTGTAAAGCAAATGATGGTAAACTTTTCATTACCTCTACACCAAATCAAGATAATCCATTAATGAAAAACCTTGCTGAAG
Organism: Bernardetia sp.; assembly: GCA_036846465.1. Classification (GTDB taxonomy): domain Bacteria; phylum Bacteroidota; class Bacteroidia; order Cytophagales; family Bernardetiaceae; genus Bernardetia. Next base: position 298 of record DAIUBX010000232.1, on the reverse strand, counting down.
AAACAGGAACACCTCTTTTGGGTCTTGATGTTTGGGAACACGCTTATTATCTCAATTATCAAAACAAACGTGCCGAATACATTGAAAATTTTTATAAAATTATCAACTGGGAAAAAATCGAAGAGCGTTTTAATGCTTAATTGTAGCTTATTGCTGTAGCTCACTCTTCAGAGTGAGAAAGCATTGTAATAAAAAAAGAGATACAAATTTAACTTTTAGAGTTAGTACACTGTTTCAAAAGTTTTATTATATCTTGCTGTGCGTTCAGTTCCTCAGAACTGAATGTTTTGCTTCCTCA
>DAIUBX010000231.1:0-5487 GCA_036846465.1 Bernardetia sp. | reverse complement strand
AGAAGATGCAAAAATACAATTAAACTAGCATGTATGAATCAAATTTTCAAAAAAATTATACTAGACTGTTTACTTTTCTTAGTTTTTATTTTAATTTCTACTTTGTCTTGCCTTCATTTGAATTTCATTTTCTATATCTTCTTTTTTACTATACATTTTGGTTAGCCATTTTTTAGCTTTTTCAGGGTCTTCAAAAATTTCGATTTGATAATCTGTAAAAGATTTTTTGACTTTGTCTATATATTCTTGTCTAAAAGCATCATTCGAAACCAAATAAGCGACTCTACGAAGGGTGGTTTTAGAGATATAATTTGGTATAAAATCTTTTATCATCCATTTTTGGGCATCTAAAGAAATTACTTTTCCCTCTCTAGTGTCAGTTAGCCAACGAGTAACTTCAAATTCAATCGTTTTTTCGTAAGCTATTTTTACGGCTGTTCTGTATTCCTCATCGCTCACAAAACCCAACCACTTGAAAGTAATCATATCATATTGCCTATCATAAATCAAAAAGGCATTTTCTACTTCATATAAAACCATAATTGAATAAATTTTATAAAAAAATAAGACCGTAAACTAAAGTTTACGGTACATTTTCGCACCTTAAAAGGTACGCTACACGTAGATTTATGTACTAAATATACAATTTTTAACAGAAATAACGAAAAACTAAGCCTTTTCTATCATTTCTCCTACAATTTTGGCAGACGACAAAGCTAGAGGAATTCCTCCCCCCGGATGTACGCTTCCTCCACAAAAATAAAGTCCTTTTGTTTTGGAAAAATTAGCGTGTCTCAAAAAAGCTGCATAACGATTATTGCTACTATTTCCATACAAAGAACCTCCTAAAGACGACGTTCTGAGTTCAATTTTTCGTGGGTCTAAAATGGATTCAGAAATAATATTTTCTTCTACGTTTCGCATCAGTATTCGTTCCAATTTTTTGATAATATCTTGTTTTGCCTTTTTTATCAAACTATCCCAATCTTGCGAACCGTCGTTGAAATTATGAGGAGCATTAATCATCACAAACCAATTTTCACAGCCTTTTGGCGCATCAGTTTTGATATGTTTGGAAGAAACAAAAATATAAATTGTTGGGTCTTCATAAAGCGTTTTTCCATTGAAAAGCGCATTAAATTCCTTTCTGTATTCCTTTGTAAAGAAAATATTATGCAAATCTAATTCTTTGTATTCGGCATTCATTCCCCAATAAAAAATGAGTGCAGAAGATGATTTTTGTTGTTGTAATAAAAATTCAGGAGCTTTTTCTTGTGGTAATAATTTTTTGTAAGTATGAACAATATCCATATTCGAAACGACTACATCAAAATCCAATCTTACAGAAGGAGCATTCTCTTTTTTAGAATCTTTTATTTTTATTCCTGTAATTTTATTTTCAGATTTATCAATGATTATTTCCTCTACTTTTTTATTGAAATGATATTTTACACCCAAATCTTGACCTAATTTTACAAGAGCTTTTGTAATATCAAACATTCCTCCATTGGGCAAAAAAGCTCCTTTATAAAACTCTAAATGAGGAATTACATTCAAAAGTGCAGGCGCAACATAAGGCGAAGAACCGTTATAAGTTGCATATCGATTGAAAAGCTGAACCGTTTTTTCTTTCTCAAATTTAGAACTATTAGCTTGATTCATCGTCTTGAAAAGTTCTAATTTCCAAATCTGTGAAACTGCTTTTAGTGCCGTTATATTAAAAAAAGTTTCTGCTTTATGAAGCGAACGAGTGAGAAATAAATCTGCCGTCAGATCATATTTTTCTTTGCTGTTTTTGAGGAATTTCAAGACGTTTTCTTTGGGTTCGCCTATTTTTTCTTCTACTTGCCTAGCAAAAGTTTCTATATCTGCACTAGCTTCTAGCCGAGTTCCATCTTCCCAAAAATATTTATTAATTGTATCTAATCTTTTATACGAAAAATAATCTTCTACTTTCTTTTCAGATTTTAAAAATAATTCTTCTACACGCTCTGGAAGCGTAAAAAGAGAAGGTCCTGCATCGTAACGAAAACCATCTTTCCAAAATTCTGACAGTTTTCCACCTGCATAACTATTGGCTTCGAAGACTTCCACTCTATATCCTTTGTTGGCTAAATGAATAGCTGTTCCTATTCCTGCAATTCCTGCTCCTATGATGGCTGCTGTTTTCATTTTTTATTTAGTCAGTTTTTCGATTCTTTGTTTCAATGGGTTTATTACTCAAAATTACCCAAATTAAAAATAAAACTTGAATAATTATAAATCCAATAAAGTGTGGAAACAAAAAGTTAAGAGAACCACTACGAAACATTTCAGGAGTTTCGGTATAAAAACTTGTCTCATAAATGCCATAGCAAATAAATGCTGATACTAGTACTGTTGCAAAAAAGTGGGTATGAGAGATAAATTGATTCAAAAACAATTTTCGTTTTATAATCACATAATAAACAGAAGAATAGCCTACACAAATAAATGAAAACAACAAAATGAGTTTGTAAGAAGAAACTGTAATTATATCTTCATCTAAGTACAAATAGATTATTTTACCCTTGTATAAAAAAGTAAGTAGAGCAAATAATAACGCAAAAACAGGAAAAAGGAGTAATAACAGACGGTTTGGATGTGCATTTTTCATTTAATCATGTTTTAATTTTCTGACAGAGTATAACCTTTGTAGAGTGAAATTTTGCTTTTAGTAGGGACAATGCATGAATTGTCCCTACATAAATGCCTTTATTATAAAATAAGATTATTTTACTAAATAATATTTATCCTTTCATCAATTCTTCCAATTCATATTCAAAACCACTAGATAAAATAGGGAAACGACACCATGTTTTTGGGTCAAGATTTTTGTCATCTAAATGGAAAGAAGGTGCATAACGTTCTCGCTTCCACTGGTTTCTGCTCCAAAGTCTGAAAAATTTGATTGTCCATTCTTTGAGCTTTTGGTCATCGTATTGCTTAAATTTCAATTTTAATAATTTCAAACAATCAGCAGGAGATTTTTTATCACGAATGGCAGCTTCTTCAATCGCATCAAGCAAATCATACGGCATCAAATCATCTTCGTCAGTTTGTTTGTTTTCAGAAGGACGAAGTTCGGCTGTCGGTTGTTGTACATTGACAGAATTTAGAGCTTCAATTTTGAAATACGAAAATTCATTTTCCTTTGAAATACTCAAAACTCCTTTTGTTTCTAGCCATTTCAACCAATTTCTTAGGAAATGTTTATCAATTCCTGCAATCGGACTAAGTCCACCACTTGTATCTCCGTCCATGGTCGCATAACCTACGGCAGCTTCCGAACGGTTGCTAGTAGAAAGCAAAAGCGCATTATAAATATTGGCAATCATCCAAACGGAAGGCGCACGAACCCGAGCTTGAATGTTTTGAAGTGCAATATCATCGGTTTGCCAAGATAATTTTCTGTCTAATCCTTGCTCAATAATTTTGTGATATTCTTTTACTACTTCATTGATATTAAACGTGTAATGCGTAGAATTTAAGGCTTTGGCTAATTTATCGGCTGCATTTTCGGTTGTATCAGAACTGTTTTCTGTTGGTTGATAAGCTGTAAATAATAATTTTTCGGCAATTTCATCAACTGTATTTAGATTTTGAATGGCAGAAATATAATAGAGTTTTTTCTTAAATTCTTCTAAACCAATATTTTCAATTCCTAATTTTATTAACAAATAGACACAACATGAAACGGCTGCCGAATCTGCACCACCAGAAAGTGAAACTACAAAACCACTAGAACGGCTTTTTCGAAGATAATCAAAAAGCCCTAACGCTAAGGCTCGTGTAAATTCTTCTTCTTGAATAGAATCACTGTATTCCCATTTTGATTCGCTTGGGTCGTAAGGTTCAGGATTTATATTTGGAAAATTATAAGGAATTGTAACTTTATTATCTTGAGAATCTGGCAAATCAAAATTCATACTTGCTTGTGATTGTGCAATTCGATTCGCATCAATATCTACAACGGCACTCGTTACAAGTACATCATGAAAACTCAAACGCTGACCAATATTTGCAATTTCTCCAGCTGAGGCAATGATTGTTCCTCCATCATAAATGGCTCTTCCCGATTCATTTCCTAAAAGATTGGCGTACAAATAAGCCACACCAAAAGCACGAGAACCTTCCAAAACAAAACGTTTACGAACATTTATTTTATTGAAAGCAAAATGAGAAGCCGAAGGATTCATAATTACATCAATGCCGTAATTGGACAAAGCACGCCCCGGACGATGAGCCACCCACGCATCTTCACAAATTTCAAAACCAATTTTTATTCCTCCAATTTCAAAATAAACATCTCCAAAAAGATAACTTTCATTTTCTTTTGTTGTCGGATTTTGAATAGATAAATTGATATGTTTTTCGGCAATCCAAGGCGTAAACCAACGAGGTTCGTAATGAATGCCATTTCCTGCCAAAAAACGTTTGGCTACAAAACCTGCAATTTTTCCATCTACCAAAAGCGCACAAGCATTAAAAGTACGGTTTTGATACATTATTGGAAGTCCGACACAGGTAATAATTCCTTTGGTATGTGGCAAAACTTCATACAAAATCCGTATAGACTGCTCCAAAACATTAGGCGAATAAAACATATCTTCACAACCATACCCAGAAATACAGAGTTCGGGCAAACAGAGTACACTTACATTTTTTTCTTTAGCTTCTTGAATGGCTTGTAAAATAGTTGATTTGTTGTGTTCCCAGTGCATCGGAATTTGATTCAAGACGGCACAGGCTACTTTTAGTAATTTCATAAAGGGAGTAATTATGTCGTCGGTGGAGAAACCGACAACGGCTTTTTTATGCGTAAATTAGGTTAGTGTCAAAAATACAATTTCTATTGATTTGATAAACGGAATTTTTTGAAAATGGTTTTGATTTTTCAAAAAGTAGCTGACAGTTTCCAAACTGTCAGTAAAATATAAAAAATCCTTACTCAATATAAAAAATTGAATAAGGATTTTTGCAAACATATTGGATAAGAAACTTACTTTTTTAGGGTTTGTCTTTCTTAAATTGTTCGTAATAAGTCTTAGGCATACCTATTCTTGCAATGGTTTCTCTCCCTTTTCTTACCTTTTCTTTAAAAACGATTTCATCGTCATATTTATCTAAAGAAGAATCAATAGTAATTTCTCCAGATTTAATAAGCCTGTCAATTAAATTATCTTTTTTTGCTTTCATAGTTTTATTTTTCTTTGAATTAAAAATTCCTTAGTTTTTACATTTGATTCAAATGGATACCATTCTCCATCTTTTGATGATGTATATAGAACAAAATCTTCGTTAATTTCTCTATAATATTTATTAATAGCCATTCTATATAATCTTATACGAGATTCAGAACTTCCTGTTACATAAACCCATACATTTGGGTTCTTTTCTGTGAAAATATAGATACTAAATACACTGTTTCAAAAGTTTATTTATATTTTACTGTGTGTTCAGTTCCTC
>DAIUBX010000230.1:0-5489 GCA_036846465.1 Bernardetia sp. | reverse complement strand
TGCTAAATACAGAACTATAATTACGATAGCCACAATTTTCTGACTGCTTTGTCTGCCGTTCCCATGTTTGCTTTCATTTTGTTAATATTTAAGTGAATAAATTTATATTTTTTATAAAGGAGTAAAAATAATCTAAGTTACACAGCTACTTTTGTTACATAAGGAAAAGGTTATTTTTTGTCTGTTTGTAGTTGTAGGGATACCAACAACGGCGAGAATTCGGTCAGACCGACACAATTAATTAGACACCGACAACGGCAAAAAAAAAGAACATTTGTAAGAAATACCTCGCCATTGTCGGTGTCTTCACCGATGATTTTTACCTTACCACAAAAATTGTCAGAGAACCATTATTTTTTTAGAGGAATAGAATTTGATAAGCACTTTTAGGAGCTAAAAATAAACAAAAATCTATCAAGAGTTTAAAAATATAAAAAGTCTATCCGTACTTTTTGGATAGCCTCATTTTTTATTTGTATTCCTTTGAAATAAAGAATAGAGAATCAAAAAAAATTACGACCTTTGCAGTCGAATAACTACCTCCCCCTTTGTTATATTTGTAATCGTAGTTTTTTTATGGATTATTAATTGTTATCACTTGCTATGAAAGTTGTTGAAAAAATTGATGAGCTTAGAACATCTTTGACATCGTATTCAAAATCAGAAAAAACGATTGGTTTTGTTCCCACTATGGGCGCACTCCACAAAGGACATATTTCGCTTATCAAAGCAGCTAAGAAAAAGTCAGACTTTGTGGTGTGTAGTATTTTTGTGAATCCTCTTCAATTTGGTAATGCAGGTGATTTTACAAATTATCCTATTTCTTTAGAAAAAGATATAAAAATGCTAGAAAAAGCAGGTTGCGATTTGCTTTTCTTACCAAATTCGGATACTATGTATCAAAACCCTGTTCGTACAAAAATGAGTTTTGATGGATTGGATAATGTAATGGAAGGAACACACCGACAAGGGCATTTTAGTGGTGTAGGAATTGTTGTTGCAAAATTATTCAATTTGGTGCAACCCAATCATGCATTTTTCGGACAAAAAGACCTTCAACAATTTGCTATTGTTCAGCAAATGGTAACTGATTTATCATTTCCGATTGAGCTACATTGTTGTCCTATCAAAAGAGAAGAAGATGGATTAGCTATGTCTTCAAGAAATAGAAGATTAGATGAAGACCAACGAATTATTGCACCCAAAATTTATGAAAGCCTTATTTTGACAAAAAAAATGCTCAAAAAAGGCGAATCTGTCGAAAAAGCACAACAAGCAGGAATTTTTCATTTAGGTAAATACAAAGAATTTGAAACTGAATATTTGGAAATCGTAGATGCGACTACGCTACAACCTTTAGACTCTAAATTAAAATTCAAAAAAATAGATAGTAGCACAAAAATTGCAATTTGTGCTGCTGCAAAACTAGGAGAAATACGACTAATTGATAATATTCTTATTGACTAATAAATTCGTTTTTGTTGGTATTGGTTGCTCACTAAAATACCTACAAAGGCTCAATATTGAAGACAATTAAATAATTTTTATCAAAAACGGAATATTACCAAATTGTTACGAAATCAAAACTTTATCATTAACAAATTCGTATAATTAAGCAAAAAACATTAAAATCCTTTCAAGAAAAGATTTCTTTTTTTGTTATTTTAATCAAAAAACAACTATGTTATTACAAATATTCAAATCAAAAATACATTGTGTCAAAATTACACAAGCCGAATTAAATTATGTAGGAAGCATCACCATAGATGAAGAATTGATGGAAGCAGCCAATCTTTATGAAGGCGAAAAAGTACAAATTGTAAATAACAACAATGGTGAACGCATCGAAACGTATGTAATCCGTGGTGAGCGTGGATCTGGTACAATTTGTTTGAATGGTGCAGCAGCTCGTAGGGCGCAAGTTGGCGATGTAGTAATTATTATTTCGTATGCTCTCATGACACATGACGAAGCAAAGGCTCACAAACCAACGATTATATTTCCAAATGAAAACAACCGACTGAATTAAAAACAATTACGAATTACGAATTAATAATTACGAGTTAAAAGACAGTTATAACTCACTTATAATAAAAATTTAACAAAATTCGTAATTTCTAATTCGTAATTCGTAATTCAATAGCTATTTTCCTTGAAAATCAGCTTTTCTTTTTTCTAGAAATGCACTTGTTCCTTCTTTAAAATCTTCTGAACGACAACAATTAGCAAACGCATTTGCTTCTGTTTGATAACCATCTTCAGCACGATAAACAGAATTTACGCTTTCAATAATTTGTCCTAATGCAATAGGAGCTTTTTTATTTATTTTTTTGAGTATTTCTTCTGCTGTCGAAACTACTTCGTGCGAAGAAACTACATGGTTTACAAGTCCTAAAGAAAGAGATGTTTTTGCATCAATCATATCTCCAGTCATGAGTAATTCCATCGCCTTTGAGCGACCAATATAAATAGGTAAACGTTGCGTTCCACCATATCCAGGGATAATTCCAAGATTAATTTCAGGCTGACCAAATTTTGCATTTTCAGAAGCAATACGGATATGGCACGCCATAGCAAGTTCACAACCACCACCTAAAGCAAAGCCATTAACAGCAGCAACAACAGGCTTAGGGCAATTTTCTATTTTTAAGAATATTTCTTGTCCACGTTCTGCAAATTTACGAGCATTCATTTCGTTTATTTCAGCAATTTCTGAAATATCAGCCCCTGCTACAAAGGCTTTATTTCCTGCACCTGTAACCAAAACCGATTTTACTTCCTCATCATCATATGCACGGGTAAAGGCTTTATCTATTTCCTCCATCGTTTCAAGATTGAGGGCATTTAATTTACTTTCTCTATTAATAGTAATTTTCAAAATTCCGTCAGAGAGTGTAACGAGTAAGTTTTTGTATTCCATATAAATATTTTTCAAATAGCTTTCTAAGTAATTTTACCAGTACGACTATTTAGTTTTATGAGTATTTTAGTGAGATTAGTCAACTCCAAAGGTAAGAAGTTTGATACGGATTCACAATTTATTTACACGGTTTTTGTTTTTTCAATTGATTTGTGTGAGGTACTATTAATTATTTCTCGTCTCAACTTTATACCTATACTACAACTTGTATTCTAAAAATAAAAAACAGTAAGTTATAAGTTTACTATCTTTATAAAAAAAACTTAAAATACACCAAAAATTTTATCTATATGAAAAAAATAATTTTATTTCTTTTGTTTTTATTTTGTGCTTTTTCGTTCGCTAAAGCCCAAAATATTAATAGTGAAACTTTTAAAACAAAAGAGGATTATTACGAACATCAACCTCAAGTAGAAAAAGGATTGAAGGATTGGTTTACTTATAATCCTATTGAAAAAGATAATACGACTTTTCAACTTCGTAAAGTTTTGCAATCTTACTTACTGGCTTGGATAATGGGCGCACCTAATATTAGTTTGGTTATTGATGGCAAAATTGAGGGAGAGATACTTTCTGACAAAAAATTTGATTATTCTCCAGATTTATTTTTGGCTATGATGTTTGCAAAAGCGACGTATTTATTAGAAAATGAAGGTGCAAAAAGTACAGATTTTGAAACGAATTTAGCAGGTGTAAAAGGAATGCTTCTCATTTATAAAAAGATAAAAGAACAAACTAAAGATAAACGAAAATACAGAACGGATGCTATGGAAGAGTATTTAGAATGGGAGAATGAAGGTAAATTAGAAGAAAATCTAAGAAAAATAATAAGTGATTAATGGTAAATGAATTTGCCTTACCAAATTTTATGACTCTGTATTCACGAAGATATGCCAAAGATTAGGCTAAATCTAAAATTTGGTATGTATCTGTCAAAAACTATATAAAAAAAGAATATTCCTACAAACACTCCATTTCCAAAATCCAATCAACTAGATTTTCATAAATTCCTTGTACTGCAAAAACGCCATTTCTACGCATTCGAAGCTGTGGAAAAAGATGAGGTTGAAGGTTGACAAGAAAAACACAAGGTGAAATACAGTGTTTTTGACGGTATTCTTTCAGTAATTTAAAAGGAAATGCTAGAGGCGTTTCTGTCCATTTACTCAAAAGAATTATTCTTGAATAGGTTTCTTTGTCTTGAATTAATTTCTTTAAAGCAACCGTCAGATTTCCACGTTCGGAAGTGGCATAATTCATCATGGCATCTTGCAAACGGTGCTGAAAAGCTGCTGTATCTTTTTGATTTTTGGTGTAATAGGTATTTAAAGCATCTTCACTCAAAATTTTTATCTGGACAGATTGCTCTGAAATAAGTAATTGTTTTTCTGTTTTAGTGTTCCTATTTACATTCTGAAAAATAAACGCAGAAAGCCAAGTTGCTTTTTCTAATGATTGAGCTTCTGTTGTAAGAGCTTCATCTAAAATAAGTAGCGTTTTACCAAATCTTTTTTTATCGTTTTTGTCGTTTCTGTTATTTAATAGCGAAATATTCTGAATTGTCTTTGGTAAAATTTCCTTTAATAATGCTTTTTGAATATCGTTTGCTTTGGTAAGGTCTGGATAAAGCGTTAAGAAATCTTCTTCAAATGGTTTTCGCTGAAAAATACGTTCTACTTTTCCTCTAATTTCTTTAAAAAAAGGAATCATTTCTCGTTCTTCTTGTGCCGTCTGTTGATAGATAGAAGCTAATTGTTTTCGTGCTTTTGAAAGCGTATTTTCAATATCTTCTTTGGTTACTTGAATAATATTTTGAATGGTTTTTCGTGCCTCTTCAAGCTGATTTCTTAGTTCATTTCTTAAAGCTGATAATTCTTCTTTCTGATTTTCTTTTGTTTTGTCCCAATAGGTTTGACGCACCTTTTTTTCATAAATATTCTGAAAATCCTCCAAACTAAGTCCTTTTCGTACTTTTTGCTTTTGTTTGTTACTCAAATTCTTTTCAATTACCTCATTCAAAAGGTTGCTTGAAGCATCCTTGTCTGTTTCAGAATTATTGTCTAAATGTTCCTTTTGCTGTTTTTGAGCTTGATTTAATTGTTTTGTCAAATGTGCGCTTACACCTTTCGCTACCTCAAACATTTCTTGTAGAGCTTCTTGCATTGGTGGACGAGCCTGTTCCAAATAAAGCTCTTGAATGTCTTTAAAAGCTGCAATTCTGCCACGGATTCTGTGTAAAATGGTATCTTCCAATTCCTCCAAATGAATAGCAATATCTTTCAAAACATCTTGTATTTCTTCTGGCGAATAAAAATAAAGGCGTTTGATTTGTTCTATCTTTTCAGAATAAAAAACATCGGCTAATTCTCCAAAAAAACCTACTTTACGACGCAAGTTTTTGAGAGCTTGTCTTTCAATTTTTCTCCAGCCTTCTTGTTGTACCAAAGAAGGAGGAAGTTCACTCAAATAATTTTCTTCAAACGTAAAAAGTAAGTTATCAATATGTTCACTTCTTTGCATAATTTGCGCCATTTGTTTGGGTGCTTGTTGCAAATTAGGTTTATTGATT
>DAIUBX010000229.1:3382-5532 GCA_036846465.1 Bernardetia sp. | reverse complement strand
CGCATACGGTTTTATATACATTTTCTGATGGTTATCAAGATCAATTTGGAGGAGATGAAAACAAGAAATTTATGAAAGCCAAACTCAAAAGTCTTTTATTAGAAATTCATTCATTACCTATGGAAGAGCAAAATCAAATCCTGCAAGATCAATTTGAAGATTGGAAAAAAAACTATCCACAAGTAGATGATGTACTGATGATAGGTGTCAAAATTCCTATCATAACCTAAAAATTAAATACTTCATAGAGAATACTCTTGAAGCAGCTTAAAATTAAAACAGTAGTATTTTAAAAAAAAGAAGATAAGTATTTTTTTTTTGAGAAATTAAGGACAAATTTGAGTAAAGTTGTTTTAATCGTATGTAAAATTGGTAGTCAATGCCTTATAATAACCCTTTTTTTGAATTATCGGCAGAAGCTCTCTGCATATTAGATGCGCAAAATCATATCTTATATGCCAATTCTGCTATGGAAAAACTTACCAAACAGAAAAAACTGACTGGGAGTGATTTTATACAAGAGATAGAAAAAAAAGTAAAGGATCAGAATACAAAATTGAGGTATCAATTTGAAAAAGCACGTCATTATGCTAATAAAAAAATAATCGAATCCTATTTCATCGAACAAAATGAACAAGAAGTTGGCAATAATACAAATGGTTATAAAATTAGTATGATAGCCCAAGAGGAGGAAGAAGTGTACGTGTCTATTGTTTATACAAACATTCCTTTTTCTAGTTTAATTGAATCCTTCCTAGAAAGTAGTGCAATACAAACAAAGCAGTTAAATATTATTTTAGCTACTATACCTGATGGAATATTAATAGTAGATGACCAAGGACTAATATCTTTAGTTAATCCTGCTGCTGAAACTATTTTTGGATATAGAGAAAGAGAACTGCTTGGTAAATCAGTAGAAATACTTTTATCTGATGAGCCTATACCTGCCACTTTTGAACAAATTATAGCAGAAGCATCGCTAGATACAAAAATAATTCATAACGTAGAGCTAATTGCCAAACACAAAAACCAAACTAACTTTCCTCTAAGTATATCATTAAATGAAACTCATTTTGATAAAGGCAAAACCGTCTATATTGCCTTAGTAAGAAATCTAACTAAAGCAAAAGAAGCACAAAAAAAATTACGAGATAGCCAAAATTTTGGAGAATCTATTTTTCAATCTGCAAAAATAGGACTGGCTGTAATCAATGCTTGGGGTTATTTTGTAAACGTAAATCAGCAATATGCACTCATGACAGGCTATGCACCTCATGAACTCATTGAAAAGGTATATTCTATGCTTGTTCCAGATTTTGAAACAGAATCTGCTATAAATACTATAAAACAAGCTCGTAAAGGAAATACCACAACAAAAAAATTTTGGAAACTAAAAAGAAAAGATAATTCTCTTATTGACATAGAACTTTATATTAATGACTTCTATAATCGTCATGGAGAACAATTCTTTATTCTTTCCTCAAAAGATATTACTGAAGAAAAAGCAATCGAAAAAGATTTAAGAAGTACAAAAGAACTACTAGAGGGGATTTTTCAATCCTTAGATAATGTATTTTGGTCTTATGATGTACCACAAGACAAACTACTTACTATTTCATCTGCTGTTGAGAATATTTATGATGTTTCACAAGACGAACTAAAAGAAGATCCTAACGTATGGCTAAAAAGAGTGCATAAAGATGATATTAAAAGTGTAGAAGAAGCTCGTAAGAAAGCAAGAGAAGGACAAAGTATTTCCTACGAATATCGTATCATAGATACAAAGGGAAATATAAAATGGATACAGACAGATGTAAAAGTAACATTAGGAAGCGACAAAAAACCAACCCGAATAGAAGGTGTTGATACTGAGATTACACAGCGTATTCTTGCTAATCAAGAACTGGATAGCACTAAAAGAATGTTGCAGTTTATATTAGATGCACTTCCTGATGGCGTTATATTCACCACACCAAATCTGGAAATAGAGTGGGTAAATCCTGCCGTAAAGAATCTTCTAGGCTACAGTGAAGAAGAATATATTGGAAAAGTTTTTTCAAGTTTGTTTGAAGAAAAAAGCTTTTTCCTGATTTCTGATCATTTTGATATTATGGAAAAAACATCCGTTTTTGAAATTGCGTTCAAAACTA
>DAIUBX010000229.1:0-3372 GCA_036846465.1 Bernardetia sp. | reverse complement strand
TCCTCAGAAACTATATCTACCCCTGTCTACGACTCCAACAAAACCATAATTGGCTATCTCTATGTCATTAGAGACATTAGTGAACGTAGAATATTTGAAGAAGAAAAAGCACAAATTATGCGCTCTTTGGCACAATTCAAACGCACATTAGATGTTACCAAAGATAGTGTCTTTATGTTTGATGCTACTACTCATTTATTTATTTATGCTAATAAAGGTGCTACTGAAGCTGTTGGATATTCTTTTGGAGAACTTCGCAAAATGAAACTCATCGATTTGATGAGCGATAGTAATCCTCAAGACTTTGAGCAACTTACTTCTTATGTTGTCAATAATACAAATCATCAAATAAATCTTGATACTACTTTTTCTCATAAAAGTGGTGGCAAGTTTCCTGTTGCACTTCTATTACAGTATGTGGATTTAGATGATGGAGAAAATCGTTTTGTAGCCATTGTAAGAGATATTAGTGAACGAAAAAGCACAGAAAAATTACTCAAAGAAAGCGAACTAAAATTCCGTTCTACCTTCGAACAAGCAGGAATTGGTATTGCTCATATTGGAATAGATTTATCTTGGGCTGCATTCAATGTACATTTTTGTAAAATGACAGGATATTCCCAAAACGAACTGAGCATCAGAAAACTACGAGAAATTACACATCCAAAAGATTTACCTAGAGATATTTCACAGCTCAAACGAGTTCTGAACCAACAAAGCGACGGCTATTCGATGCGTACTCGTTATATTCATAAAAATGGAGATACTATTTGGCTCAACCTTTCGCTTTCAGTAGTAAAAGATGATGACAAAAAACCTGCATTTATAGTAATGTTTATTGAAAATATTTCTGACCAAGTAGAGGCTGAGGAGATGTTGCGCCAAACTTTAGAAGAATTAAAAGTAAGAAATTACGAGCTAGATCAATTTGTTTATAAGGCTTCCCATGATTTGCGCTCTCCCTTAACTTCAATTTTGGGTTTATTAAATATTGCCGAAATTGATAAAGAACATGCACTTGATCACATAAAAAAAATCAGAGGAAGAATTTATAAATTAGACGAATTTGTACAATCAATCATCAATTATTCCCAAACCAGTAACTTAGAAACTCACTACGAACCACTTCGAATTGAATATTTAATTCATAAAAATATTGCTGATTTGGACTTTTTACCCTATGCAAGTGAAATAAAGTTCAAGATAAAATCCAATCAGCAAGGCACAGTTTATACCGATACCGTCAGATTAAATGTTATTTTAAGAAATTTACTTTCTAATTCTATTAAATTTGCAGACCGAAATAAAAAAATGTCCGTTATTTTGGTAGAAACGACTGTAACAGAAAATAAAAAATTTGTATTATCCATTACTGATAATGGTGTAGGAATAGATACAGCCTATCAAGAACGCATTTTTGATATGTTTTATCGTGGAAATGAAACATCTGATGGAAATGGATTAGGGTTATATATTGTACGTCAAGCCGTCGAAAAACTAGGTGGAGAATTAAAATTTGCTAGTCAGCTTGGAAAAGGTTCTACTTTTATGGTAATTTTACCTAATTTTGAAACACAAACTAAAGAAGAATTAGAAAAGTTGTTCATTTCTTCGCATTTAAATATCAAAAAGAAGAATGAAAATAACTAAACTCTCATTTATTCTCTTAAAGTGAGCAAATCTCAAGCATATTTTAGCATACAATAGACCAAGAAATTATAATCTAATTGAAAAAATTACTAGTAATAGCAGGAGCAACAGCAGTAGGAAAAACAGCTTTATGTACAGAATTGGCAGCCTACTTTGATACAGAAGTACTCTCAGCAGACTCAAGACAATTTTATAAAGAAATGAGTATCGGAACGGCAAAACCAACACTAGAAGAAATGATTTTTGTTGGAAAAAATGATTCTGCCAAAGTAATAAAACATCATTTCATTGATTCTCATTCTATTCATAATCCTTTATCAGCAGGACAATTTGAAAAAGAGGCTTTGTCTCTCATTGATGATTTATTCAAAATTAGAAATAGAGAAAATGATATACTTATTCTGACTGGAGGTTCTGGACTTTTTATCCAAGCAATCTGTGATGGTTTTGACGAAATGCCAACGCTTTCACCAAAATTCAGAGAACAATTAAATCAACAATTAGAACAGAAAGGACTACAAAGTTTAGTTTCAGAATTACAAGAAAAAGACCCAGAATATGCACAAGAAGCTGACTTGAACAATCCTCAACGAGTAATTAGAGCTTTAGAAATTATAAGAAGTACAAAAAAAAAGTATTCAGAATTTAGAAAACAGACAAACCAAAATCAAGAAAAAGCTAGACTAGAAAGAAAAAACAAATTAGGTTTCGAAACTATCAAAATAATGTTAGACCGACCTAGAGAAGAATTATACCAAAGAATAAATCAACGAGTTTTGACGATGATTGAAAAGGGGTTGGTAGAAGAGGTAAAAGGGTTACAAAAATATGCTCATCTTTCTCCATTAAAAACGGTAGGCTATCAAGAAATTTTTGATTATTTAGAAAATAATGACACCCTAAATTTAGATACAGCTATTTCAAACATTCAACAAAACACAAGACGATTTGCCAAAAGGCAATTAACTTGGTTTAGAAAAGATACAGCATATACTTGGTTTGATATTTCAAAGCCAAATTATAAAGAAAAAATAATCGATTTTATTGAGAACTTAGAACATTAATTCAATTCCCACAAAAAAATCCATTTTCTACTCATTAAGTAAAAAACGGATTTTCTTTCGCTATATTTTGAATTTTTTATATTCCTGGACGGATAGAAAACACTTCTTTTTTATTTTCTTTATAACGTTCTTGACATTGTAATACAACCTTAATAGCATGTTTTTCATCTTCCCAATCTTCTACCGAAACTTTCTTTTTTTCTAAGTCTTTATAAACTGCGAAAAAATGTCCAATTTCTTTCAATAAATGAGCATTTACGTCTTCAAGCCTGTGAATACTATTCCAAATTGGGTCAGAAACAGGAACACAAAGAACTTTTGCATCAGGTCCTTTTTCATCTGTCATGTTAAAAACTCCCACAGGACGAACTTCAATCAAACAACCTGGAAAAGTAGGTTCAGAAACCAACACTAAAACATCTAGCTCATCACCATCTAAAGCAAGTGTTTCAGGAACAAATCCATAATCACTTGGGTAGTGCATCGATGAAAAAATCATACGGTCGTAGCGAATCATGCGTTTTTCAGCATCGTATTCGTATTTATTTCTGCTTCCTTTAGGAATTTCGACGATAACATCGAAAGTAAAGTCATTTTTTTCTGCCATTATTTTTTTATTTATATGAATAATAATAATTACTAATTAATTTTTATTTCG
>DAIUBX010000228.1:0-5543 GCA_036846465.1 Bernardetia sp. | reverse complement strand
ATATTTTTATCTGCAAAAAGTAAAATTCCGTCTGTATTGTCAGCCGTAACATGTTTAGGAATTAATAATAAACCATCAAAACTTTCAGATTTATCTTTTAGATTTGCCTTTGCTTCTTCAATATTATTTTGGACAGGATAAACTAATTTTATATTATCTATTTCTGCAAGTCTGTCTAGCAAATTTCCTTCATCAACTACTTGAATAATCGTTTGTCCTGTATCTAAAGAAGTCAGCCAAGCAGGAACGACCATTAAAGCAATTACTAAAAAAGGAGCTAAAAGGGACATAACAATAAATGACTTTTTACGCACTCTAGTCAAATATTCTCTTTCTATAATTATTTTGATTTTGTTCATAATAGTTTGTATTGCCTTTAAAAAACCCTAAGAGTCTTTAAGCCCCTTAGGGTTTAAAATTTATAATAACAAAGTTAAAAATTTCTATCAAACAACAACTTTTAAATCCTATTATTTTAACTTTGAGGAAAATTATTTTTTGCTAAAACCTTTGCTGTTGTTGGTGTCTTACCAACAACAAACCAAACTACCAATCAAATGAATATTGAAAAAATAGATATTGAATTATTATCTCGCCTAACAAACGCAGCAGGCGCACCGGGATATGAAGACCGAATCCGTGAGCAAATCCAAAAAGAAATAAAAGACTATGTCGATGAAATGAGTGTCGATAATTTAGGAAACCTAATTGCAATAAAAAGAGGAACAGCATCAGATTCTAACACTAAAAAAGTGATGGTTGATGCTCACATGGACGAAATTGCTTTTATGGTTACTTATATTGATGATAATGGTTTTGTGCGTTTTACGCCACTAGGAGGATTTGACCCAAAAACTTTGACAGCACAACGTGTCATTATTCACGGAAAAAAAGATATGTTAGGCGTTTTGGGAACAAAAGCCATTCACATGATGACTGCCGAAGACCGTAAAAAATCGGCTGAATTAGATGATTATTTCGTTGATTTGGGTTTACCAAAAGAAGAAGTCGAAAAGTTTGTTTCTATTGGCGATACTATTACACGAGAAAGAGATTTGGTAGAAATCGGAAATACAATCTCTACAAAGTCATTAGACAACCGAATTGCAGTTTATATTTTGGTAGAAACATTGAAGAATTTAGAAGCAACTCCGTATGATGTTTATGCTGTTTTTTCTGTGCAAGAAGAAGTTGGTTTGCGTGGTGCTTTAGTGGCAGCTCGTAATATTGATCCAGATTTTGCAATTTGTCTAGATACAACAGTTACGAATGATATGCCGAGCGTTTCTCCTCATAAACAAGTAACTCATTTAGGAAAAGGAACTGGAATAAAAATTATTGATACTCAAACCATTTGCGATCCTAGAATGGTAGATTTCTTGAAAGCAACTGCCGATAGAGAGAGTTTGAAGTGGCAACCTGAAGTTTTACCTGCTGGTGGAACAAATACAGCTTCTTTGCAGCGTGGTGGAAGTGGTTCGATTGCTGGAGCGATTTCAATTCCTACTCGTTATTTGCATCAAGTAACTGAAATGGTTCATAAAGAAGATGTTTTGGCAAGTACAAGATTACTTATGGCTGCTTTGGAAACAATGGACAAATACAACTGGGACAGGTAAATAAAGTTAGAAGTCAGAATTTAGAAGTATGAAGTAATACAATGAAATAAATTCAAAAGTAAATACGAATGTCTATGTCACAAAAAAGTCCTACAAACTATTTCTAGCTTGTAGGACTTTTGATTGAAAAAAAATCAAAGTCTAAAAAAGACGATAAGCAACAGTAAATACAAAACCTGATACGTTTTGATTGTCATCTCCGTTTTGTTCGATGCGTGGAATTTCTTTGTAATAATATTTTGATTGAAGCAGGAACTTTTTATGTTGATAGCCTACACCAAAAATACGACTATAATTCAAATTATATTTTATAGAATAATCAGTAGTTACTATCTCCGACTTAATTTCATTATTACCTGCTAAAGAAAAATCTGTAAAAAAAGCGTTGTTTTTATTTAAAGGCAAATAAGCACGTAACCCAAAAGCAGCTTCAAGGTTTTTATGTGTGAAGGTATAGTTACTATATGTTTGTACTACAGGGTTTGTACGGGGTGGTAGTGGCGTATCATCTTCCATTTTTATCTTGAACTGATAATAAGAAATTTCTCCAAAGACACTAAAAATATCTTTGTTGGTTATTGGAAGGATTACTTCTATTTCATATCCCAATTTCGGACCTACTCCTGTACCCTTGTCAAAATACCTAACTTGTCCTCTTTTTAATTCATTTTGGGAAACATTTATCCCTACTCTTGCATACATATTAATCAAATCTCTTCTTTTTATTTTTGATTCAAAATTAATATATTCAACATTTTCACATTCATTATATTCCTCAAAAAAATCTATTAAACTTTTTGTAGAATAGTTTATGCTCTGAAATCTATCAAATTTAAAGTTTTTACAATTTACTTTTGCTATAAGCTGTTGGATGTAAGTCAAATCTTTCTGTTCCTTTCCGTCTTCTAGATATCTTTTATAAATAAGCTGTTTGATGGTATCACCTTCTACATTAAAAAAGAAACGCTTTGTCGAACCAAGCGAATATCTATACAAATTAGCTTTTCCCTCTATAACTTGATTGAGAAAAAGAGTATCCTTTACAAGATGAAGACCTGCTCGTAATCTATCATTCAATCCATCTTCATTATTATCAATTTTTACAATACTTCTAACGTACTTCAATGTATCGGTAATTCCAAATTCTGTTATTTCTGCTACCGAACCCGTCTTGACTTCTGTACTGCCTATTAACTTGTACTCAATGATTGTAGGATTATCAATCTTATAGATATTTTTAATTAGACATTCTTTCCTATTTCCCAAATTATCTATTATATAACCTTTATCGAAACTACCTTGAGCGAATAAATGAAAATTAAAAGTCAAAAAAACACATGCTAAAAATACAATTCTTGCAAATTTCATAACAAACATAGTAAAATATAAAAAAACTCATTTTTAGGGTTAAAAAGTCCTACAAACTATTTCTAGCTTGTAGGACTTTTTATGTTTTACTCGTGCCGTTGTTTGTGTCTCACGAGCGATACAAAAAACTAATTCTTAAAGTGATTCAGCAATTTTAGCAAATTCTTCTTCGCTTACTACTTTATCTTTAAGAGTAACAGATTCACGAACTGCTTTCATAGAACGCTGACGCATTGCTTGAGTAGCAATTTGTTGATAATGTTTTCCGTCTTCTGCACGAAGGAAACTTTCAGCCATGCTATCCATTTGAGCTTCTGGAAGTTGCATTCCACCACCCATACGAATCAGCATGTTCTGAACTTCTTTACGAGCTTCAGCTATAATATCTTCTCTAGTGATTTCTACGTCTTTGTCTTTCAAGATACGATTTTGAATAAGCGACCATTTCATCTCTTTGATGAATTCTGGATATTCTTCGTCAATTTGTTCTTTAGTAAATTTGCCTTCATTAGCAAACATTAACCAACGCTTCAAAAATTCGTCTGGAAGATCCATTTTTGTATTTTCGATCAAATCTCTACGAAGATAAATATCTGTAAGAGCTTGTCCTTCTTTATCGTAATCTTCTTTCAAACGAGTCATGATTTCATTGCGAAACTCTTCTTCGTTCATTACTTCTGGTTCGTTGTCTTCTTCTAATTCTACTTGTGCTTCTTCGCCTTCTGTAGTTTCGGTTACCATTTTAGGCTCAACAGGCTTGTAAGCACCTATTTTTTTGAAGAA
The DNA here is from genome assembly GCA_036846465.1 of Bernardetia sp. Classification (GTDB taxonomy): domain Bacteria; phylum Bacteroidota; class Bacteroidia; order Cytophagales; family Bernardetiaceae; genus Bernardetia. The sequence goes on along the minus strand of DAIUBX010000228.1, from coordinate 1,773 downwards.
CTCTTCATCCATTACAGCAGGAATACGACGTGTAATACTTTCTACTGTCATTGTAAATTCTCCTGAAAGTTTGGCTGCATCTTCTTTTTCTAAACCTAATGCAAAACCTCTTTCTCTATCATTTGGAAGGGCTTCTTCCATAATGAAAGTAAATGTATCGCCACCTTTTACACCAATGAATTTACTTGCTTGAGATTCAGCTAATTTATTAGTTGGAATAAGCGTTTCTACTGAAAATGTTTTTGTTTCATTTCCTTCAGCATCTTTTTCCATTTTATAGATTTCTCCATAAACAAAATCATCTTTAGCAGATTCTTCAGGATTTTCTACGCTTCCAAAACGAGTACGAAGATTGTCTATGTATGTATCTACTTCTTTTGTAGTAATATCAATTTTATAGTTATCAGCTACTACTTTTTCAGAAATATCATAATCAAAAGCAGGAACTAAACCGATTTCGTAAGAAAACTCAAAATCTTTTGATTTTGCCCAATCTACATTTTCTACTTGTGGAATTGGTGCGCCTAATAGTTCTAATTTTTCTTCTTGGATATAATCACTAACACCTTTAGTTACTACATCATTTACCTCGTCCATTCTCACTTCTTTTCCTATCATTTTACTTACCAAACTCATAGGAGCTTTTCCAGGACGAAAACCTTTGATAGTAGCTTGTTTGCGATAATCTTCTAATTTCTTATCAAATTTGGCTTTGTAATCTTCTTCTTTTACCGAAACATGAATAAAAGCATTTGTTTCGTTCTTTTTTTCTAACTTAATTTCCACGATAGTCTATAAATTTGGGAATTACTTTTAACAATTACGAATTACGAATTAAAAATTAATTTAATTCCATTCCTAACAAAATAGGTAATTCTGCGTGATGAAATGAATTATTTTTTTTAAAATTTTGACAATTTTTGCTTGAAAAAGAATTAGCATTACTTGAAAATTATTTTTGTAGCAAAAACTTTTACAAACAAAAATTTCTCTTATTAGGCAATCAAACTAGATGCAGTTTAAAAGAAATAAGAGAAATTTTGCTTTTTTATTAAACCCAGTATTTTTATAAATTTTGCTTTTTTACAATCTTATAAAAATGTAGTGCGGATGGAGGGACTCGAACCCACACACCTCACGGCGCTAGATCCTAAGTCTAGTGCGTCTACCAATTTCGCCACATCCGCTTGAATCGTGATACAAAAGTAGTATAGAGAATTGATATATCCAAACTATTTCTCAATTATTTTAGTTCATTTTTGATTTTTTTTTCAACTACTTTTTTATTGCTTGATTATCAAGACTTTATAAATAAATTTAGAAGTTAGATTTTAGAAGTTAGAAGTAATACAAAATTACAAAATACATTTTAAACATAGAGTTGGCAAAAAATTAGAATGAAATTGTATTTATTTCTAAAATCTGACTTCTAACTTCTAAATTTATTTCATTTGTATTACTTCTGACTTCATACCTCTAACTTCTAATTTTATTCTAGTGAGGAACGTTTACAGTATTCTCTTCTTTGTCATTATCATTTCCTTTTCTAGCCTTTCCAAAACGATACACTAAACCTACATGATGCGAATAACCAACTTGTGGAAGTGTAGTAAAAGCATAATCTAAACCAAAATTTCCTTTATAATAACCTACTCCAAAATGTGCTAAAAACTCTGCTGTTGTGATTCCTGTTCGGATAAAAATCTCATTTTCATTCTGCTTAACGACTTGATATTCTAAACCTGCTTTAAAAGAAGCTGGATATTCGGTATC
>DAIUBX010000227.1:0-5577 GCA_036846465.1 Bernardetia sp. | reverse complement strand
AAACAAATTATTATTGAATAATCTCAGTTAAAGACCGTTAAGATTAAAGTAAAAAACTAAAAAACCATTCTTCGTTGAAGAATGGTTTTTTAGTTTTTCTATTGAAATAAATTCTATTTTCTACAAAGTCTCATTTTTCAAAACCTCTTTACAATCTGTTTCTTGATGAAGATTTCCTTTTACAAAACAGGTTCTACAACGAGCTTCGTATTCTGTTTTTTCTCCTAACAAAATTTTCTGTTTAGAAGGAGTCAGACGGAACGAATACGCTGCCACTTTTCCACAACACATACAAATAGCGTGTACTTTGGTTACATATTCAGCCATAGAAAGTAATTGAGGCATAATTCCGAAGGGTTTTCCTGCAAAATCCATATCCAAACCAGCAACTACAATGCGCTTTCCTTGATTAGCTAAAATCTGACAAACATTAACCAATTCTTTATCAAAAAATTGTGCTTCATCAATTCCAATAACTTGACATTTTTTTTCTTCTAAAATAGTCAAAATATCAGTTGCTTTCTTGACAGCTATCGAATCAATTTCATTTTGATTATGAGAGACAACTTTTTGGTCATCATAACGAGTATCAATAGCAGGTTTGAAAATCTGAACCGATTGGCGTGCAATTTTGGCACGAGTAAGGCGACGAATAAGTTCTTCTGTTTTGCCAGAAAACATAGAGCCACAGACGACTTCTATCCAACCTCCCATGGTAGGGTGGTCTAAATGATGTATAGTAGGTTCAATGTGCATTTTTTCAGTTATCAGTTACCAGTAAAACAGTTATCAGTCACATACATATTGTCAAGCAGAAAATTTGTATCCCTGTATATTCTGAAATCTCGTAATTTTTAATTCGTAATTTTTAATTGAGACTAAATTCTTCCTTTTCCTTCTAAAGTAGTAATTCCTTTTCCAATTAACAAAACTTGATTGTCTTTTAATAATTCCAAATGAATTTCTCCTCCTCGTTTTGAGGCTTGATAAGCAAAAAAAGAATTTTTATTTAGTTTGGGTTGCCAGTATTTTGCAAAAAGTCCGTGAGAAACAGCCGAAAGAGCATCTTCGTTTATTCCAATCCAAGGGCAAAATAAACGAGAAATAAAATCATATTCCTTTCCATCAATTTTCTTAAAATCAGAATTTCCTTTGACAGTAATTCCTACTTTTTTGATAGGAATTGAATAGTTGTTTTTTACTAACTCTTCAAAATTAGGACTTAAATTTTCTAATTCTTCTCTATTTTCAAACTCCAAAATCCAAGTTTGTTTTTGAGGAAAATAGACTATTGAATTAATTTTTTGATTTTCAATTCCTAAAGATTTTAATAAATTACTTTCAGGTGTTTTTTCTTCAAAAGACCTCTCAACAGGAAACTGCATTTTGATAAAATCCTTTTCTCCCTCAAAATCCTCTTTCTTGATAAGCAAATCGCCACTTCTTGTACGAAAACTTACTTCTGTGTGAATACTTTGTATTTCCTCAAAAATTACGTGTGCAGCAGCAAGTGTAGCGTGTCCACAAAGATTGGTTTCTTCTTCTACCATAAACCAACGAACCTCAAAAAGATTTGCTTTTTGCCAGTTTTTATCTTCTTCCTTTATAGTTTCATTGTATAAAGGGCGCAAAAAAGTAGTTTCGGGCAAGTACATTTCCCTAGAAATATTCAGATACTGTTTGTCTGTCAAGGCTTCATCACACAAAAAAACAGCAGCAGGATTGCCACTAAAAGGTTTTGGTGCAAAAGCATCGACTTGATAAAAAGGGATTTTTTGAGAGAAAACAGAATTCATAACAACAACTAAAATATAGATAGAAGGCACATAAAGGCTATGAGAACAATGCTTTAAGCAAAGTGTTTTTAAAACACGAAGATAAATTTTGAAAAGGACTACAAAAAAACGATTATTTTTGCAGAATTCCGAACTCAAAGTTGGGATATAGGTTAATCGCATCTAATTTGGATGTTTTTCACCTTTTAGCGTGTTTTTCCCCATTCGCAACGTTCTTTATCTTCGATAAAGAACGCTTGCGAAGGGAGAATGTGTTTTTTTGCCTTGACAATCGTCTGTTATCGAAGATAACAAGACGTTGGCAATGGCAGAAAAACAAAAGAGAAGCAAAAAACCTTTGTTTTTTGATGCGATTAACCTAGTTGGGATAGTTGAGTTAAAACATAAAAAAACACTTTTACAGGTTTTGTAAAAGTGTTTTAGAAGTAAATTATCAACTATCTGCTAATGAGCTAAACTAATGTTTTACTACAAATTTCTTAGTAATTAAACTTTTGTTGTTTACCGAAATCGTGTAAAAATAAATTCCTGCTTTCAAATTATGAACAGGGATTTGAAGACGATTATCATAATTATTTAATCTATGTTCTCCGACTACACTTCCCAAAAGATTAAAAACTGTAATTTTTCCTTCTGACATTCTATCAGTAAGACGATAATCAAATTGAATATAATGTGTTGCTGGATTGGGATAGGCTTCTGAAATCTCAATTTTATCTGCTTCATTTGTAGTAGAAGCAATAGTTTGAAGATTTTGAGAATAGGATAATGACGAATACAAAACAGTCATGAAAAATACCAAAGCTACCAAAACCGACTTTGTAAGCGATTTGATAGATAGGATAGACTGTTGAGGTGGCTTTTTAGAGAAGGATAAAAAATGATTTGATTTCATAAAAATAATTAGTTAAAGTTTTGTCATTCGGAATGTTAAGTGTTTTAAAGGGAAAAAAATACAGAGTTTGAATAAGTTATTTATTCTGATTGAGTTTGTTAGTATTTAATTATAGAACTGAAATTACGTAATTTAGGTTACATTTTTTTCATAAAGAATGTAGTTTTTTAGCATTTTTGATAAAAATTCATCGTTTTTTAGAATAAATCAACAGCTAATCAACACTTTTCATAATTAGTCCTATAATTATCTTGTCTAGCTAAATTTACAAAATAATCTCATGACTTCTTATTAGCTTCTACAAAAGTCTCAATTATTCTTGTAAGAAAAAAGCAGTTAATTCTTAAAACTGTACAATTATATGTAAAAAAGAGATTGATTTTTAAGATATTTCTTATTTTTTGTAAATTTTCTCTCCTGCTAGTACCTCAATATTCAGATGGCTTCCTTCTGGTGGAATCGGACAATCATATTTTTTATCATAGATACAATACGGATTATAGGCACGATTGAAGTCTAAAATGGCTCTAAGTCCGTTTATTTCAGGTTCGATATAACGCCCAACTTCATAGGTAGTTTTGCCACTTGTTTGGTCAGTAAACAAAACAGAAAATCCATCTCCATCTTCAATCGCTTTATAAATATTCAAAGAAAGAGGCTTGCCTTTGAGCTTAAAATCTGCCTTTGCGTACATTTTAAATCTTCGGTCTTTGCCCTGTGAAGTTTTGAGTTTTACCTCTTTTACATCTTGCGTCAAAGTCAGCATCGCAACAGCATAATAAGAAGAATCTATCGGATAATAATCCAATCCTTCAAAAGTCTTTCTGTCGTCATAGGGAATAGGCGATCCTGCTCCTTCCTTAAATTGCTTGTCTTTTTTGTTCCTTTCTGTCTGAACTTCTACCTCATATTTTGGGGCGCAAGAAGCTAGAATTAAAATAGAAAGAATACATAGTGTGATTGATTTTTTCATTTTTTTTGTTGGTTGATTTTGTTTTTTGATTAATCTATTTCGCCTTCTCCATACCAGTTTGTAGAACTCATAAGGCAAAAAGAAGGAGGTTGATAATGCCAGTAATAATTACCTTTTAGTAAAAATTCTTTATCTGTAGAAATATTATTATTCAAATTGATATTGTAGGCAAAATAATCGTTTGGAGCATATCCTGAATAATGAAGCATAAGAATTTTTTCATTCTTAAACAAAGAATGACAGTTTAACTTTTCTAATTTTCTTCTAAGAAGTTTAAATTTTTTTAAATCTATATCTCTATAACTAAGCAAATTTTCGACTATTGTATTTTCTTCTTTTCCTTCGTAATGTATTATCCAACTATAAAATATATACAGGTTATGTTTACCTTCTTTGTGAGTATGAATAAACAAAGAGTCAGAAGTAAATTTTATACTTTCAACTATATATTTATCTTCATAAGTAGAACCATGATAAAATACGAAACCATTTTGTTCTGTAAGTTGAACATTTTCATAGATGGGCGCATATCCATTATTAGATTTAGTAAAAGTAGAAGAATAAATGCTAAACTCAATAGTATTATCTTCTAGAAATGTTATACCATCTATGTCACTAAAATTTTTGCTAAACTCTACTAAATCCTCAAAATCTTCTTCATGATTTTCAAGATTTTGTTTCATTCCATCAACTACTTGCATTCTGAAATACTCAAAAATAAATTCCTTTAAAAAAAACTCATAAGAAAAATAACCTGTTATTACCACAAATAGACACAACAAAGAATGTAAACCAACTTTTCTAATGGTCTTTTTCATAATTAGTAATTTTTAAAAAACATTCTGAACTTCTTGATAAGAAATAAGCAAAATAGCAAAAATAGCTAATGCCAAACCTAACTTATTGATAAGTGATAATTTTTCTTTAAAGAAGAAATAAGAAGCAATGGCAGCAATCAGAATTACAGAAATATTAAAGACAGGAAAAACAAGTGCGCCATCTCCTTTAAAACCACTCAATACCTTTAATAATAAAAAGATAGAGAAAAAGTTAGGTATTCCTAGACAAATTCCACCAATAATACTTCGCTTTGTCATTGTTACTTTCTTTTTCAAAAATAGAATCGTAAAAACAGTAATTCCTGTAATCCCTGCAATTCCGAAAAGCAAGACACTAAAAATGCCCTGTTGATTTGGCAAAACTATCTGTACGTCTTCTCTAACGGTATAATTAAACGTCGTGTCTATTGTTCCACTTACCAAAAAAACTAAAATGGGAAGTGCAATCGCCAAATATTTTTTCTTGTTGTCTTTGTATTCAGTTGGGTCAGTCATTTTTGAAGGCTTATAAGAAACCAACCCCACAGCCATAATCGCTAAAAAAAGTCCTAAATAATTAATAAAATCATATTCTTTTCCACCCGATTTCCAAATAAAAAGATTTACCAAAACAGGGATTACAAACGAAATACGAGCAGAAAGAGAAGCCACAGCAACTCCTGAAAGTTGTGTAGTAAGTCCCATCAAATAAAAAGAACCAATAAAAAATGCTCCCATTCCCATAGCAATATACAAAGCCGTCGAAAAACTAGGACTTTGTAGCGTTTCAAAAACAGGAGGACTGTCTATCCAACCCATCGAAATAAACAAACTTCCTGTCAAGACACAGACCATATAATTGACAACAATGGCAGGGAAAGTAGGCACATTGTAGCTAGAAAAAGCACGAAAATTGATAAAAATAGCAACGTTGGAAAGTATCCAAAGAATAAATAAAAGAATCATAAATCAGTTAGCAGTTATTTGAAAAACAAAACCCTAAGAGTCTTCAAAGACCCTTAGGGTTTAAAATGCAAAGGTAAGAAAATGTAGCGTACACTTTAGTGTGCGAAACTTCTATTTTAGACTTTAGTC
>DAIUBX010000226.1:0-5591 GCA_036846465.1 Bernardetia sp. | reverse complement strand
GGAAAGACGCAAATGCTTCAGGAACACGTTTGAATCCTGCTGACCAACCTGCCATAGCAACATATTGGATAGCCACCCAAAATACACCTATTACAGAAAGTCCAACAAAGAAGATAACATTAATCCAAAGATTTACCTTTACTCTGTTTGTCCAATGATAAGGGTGATGTCCACCCTCTGCTGCATGTTCAGCATGTTCTCCTGTTGCATGAGCTGCTGCATCAGGATTTTCAAGAGAAGCACTTTCATTTCCAGTCATTTCAATGACAGCGTGTGCTTCCTCTCCATGCCCAGAATCAGTAGCCATAAAAAATAGCCCTAGTAGGGAAAACAGTACGCCTATCCCTATTATGATAAATATAGTTCGTTTTGCTTTTGCTGAGAAGACAAACTGCTCTTGTAGTGCCTCTCTGTCAAAATGATGATCTTTGTGTGCAGCCATTGCGATTGATAAAGTTTATGTATAGTCTGCGAAATAATTTCTAAAGACAGTTAAGTAATTTTCTTATTAATATAAGTAGAAGTAAAATAAATTACTAATTACTAAATTATAATATACCATTAATCAAGAAATTATAATCGTAAGTTGTAATTGATAATTCGTAATTCTCCTTATGGTTTTCCTTGTTGTAATTGTTGTACATAACGCACTACTTTCCAACGCTCTTCTGGATTAAGTTGAACTTTTACAGGCCACATACGACCTTTTCCATAAGTAATAACATGGAAAATCCAACCTTCATTCAAAGTCTTGTAACGTCCTGCTGTATAATTAGGAACACCTTTATAAATTGCTCCTACTTTACCATCACCTTTTCCTTCTGTACCATGACAAGCAGCACAATACGTCAAGAAAAGTTGTTTTCCATCAGCCAAAACTTGCTCATCATCTTTTGGTAAAGGATTTGTCCAAGTTTTTGCTGCAAGTTCTGTACTATCTCTGTGCATTTCATAAAACATGGAAGAACCATTTAATTCTTCAGTTTCATATTTCTGACGTTTTACTGTACCCACAGGAGGCATCAACATATTGGAAACTTTCTTTCTTAGTTCAGGATTTTCTGCCAATTCTTCTTTTGTATAGTATCCATAAATGGATGTTGGAGAAGTATTGAAATAGTCATCAATGAAAGAATACCAATGGTTTTCGTTTTCCACTACTTGACTAAGTGGCTCGTAAGGAACAGAATGATACATTTGAGGTGCATATTCAACTCCTGGATAATTTTCATCTGCTCCACAACTAGCCAAAAGAGTAAGCATTGCAACTCCCAAGACAGTATATAAAGTAGAAAATGTAAATGTATTAAATAGCTTCATTGCTTTTATTTTTTATACTAGATTAATCAGTGAGTAATAAAATTATTTAGGACGACTCGTAGAACGGACGCCATGCTTAAATAAATCACCCAAATAGTTGAAGAATGAAGGGTTATTTTCTTCTTCTGTAAAATCCTTACGATTTACTTCTTCTGCACCTGCTTCTTGCAAAACAGTTTTAATTTCTGCCTCAGAAAGACTATTTTTTGCCAAATCAATAGCTACAATATGTTTATCATCTGTGCTACGACGGTCAAAAATACGAGGAACCTTATACGGTTTCAAGTCTTGAGAAACCAAAAATGAACCTACCATTCCAAATGCTGAAAAAAGAACGGTCATCTCAAAAGATACAGGAACAAAATCAGGAATAGAGATAAATGGCTTACCACCAATAATCATAGGCCAAAGTGCACCCATCATACCTGTTTGCATTGATATTGCGGCTGTAGTTCCTAATGCTCCAAACATAAAAGCTGCTTTTGGAAGCCAAGAATGTCCGTATCCTAAATTTTTCTCCAGTCCGTGAACTGGGTATGGATTAAATACTTCGTAGATAGAAATTCCTTTTTCACGAATATGATCAACACCGTGTTTGAGGTCGTCTTCATCACTATATACACCTAGTATATAATGTGTATCTACTTCCATTGTATTTGATATATTTGCCATAATTTTAATGTTTATATCTGATTCTCAGTTTGTTTAATTAAATAATAGTGTGATTAAAAATTAAACAACATTATGAGGATCTTTAATGGTATCTCTGTTTTTGTAAACGTGGTGATTTGATGATTTCAATACAGCTTTTACCTCAGCCATGTTTATCACAGGGAAAAACTTAGCAAATAAGAAGAAGAGTGTAAAGAACAATCCAAATGTAAATACATAACACATTATATCCCAAGCCGTTGGTTCAAAGTATGTCCAAGAAGACGGAAGATAATCGTTATGAAGCGAAGTAACAATAATTACAAAACGCTCAAACCACATTCCGATATTTACGATAATAGACATGATAAATGTAAGAACGATACTTGTACGAACTTTCTTAAACCAAAATACCTGTGGAGAAATTACGTTACAAGTCATCATTGACCAATATGCCCACCAGTAATCTCCAGTAGCACGGTTGATAAAACAGTATTGCTCATAAGGAACACCTGAATACCAAGCCATAAATAATTCTGTAATATAAGCAATACCTACGATTGAACCAGTTACCATAATGATAATGTTCATGAGTTCGATATGCTCTAAAGTAATATAGTGTTCTAGTTTATAAACTTTACGAGTGATAATCATAAGTGTAAGTACCATTGCAAAGCCTGAGAAAATCGCTCCAGCAACAAAGTAAGGAGGGAAAATCGTTGTGTGCCACCCCGGAATTACCGAAGTTGCAAAGTCCATACTTACAATCGTGTGAACCGAAAGTACAAGAGGTGTAGAAAGGCCAGCCAAAATTAATGACATAGATTCGTAATGAACCCAAGCCTTTGCACCACCTACCCAGCCAAGACTAAGCGCACCATAAAAAATACGACCAAAACGAGTAACAGCACGGTCACGGATGGTCGCAAAGTCAGGCACAAGTCCCATAAACCAGAAAACAAGTGATACAGAGAAATACGTTGAGATGGCAAAAACGTCCCAAAGAAGAGGAGAGTTAAAGTTTACCCAAAGAGAACCAAATGTATTTGGTAAAGGTAATACCCAATAAGCTCCTAACCACGGACGACCCATGTGAACAATAGGCCAAACGGCTGCACAAATAACGGCAAAGATTGTCATCGCCTCTGCTGCACGGTTAATGGCAGTACGCCATTTTTGACGGAAAAGTAAGAGTACGGCAGAGATAAGTGTTCCTGCGTGACCAATACCTACCCACCAAACGAAGTTGGTAATATCCCAAGCCCATTGTACGGTTTTGTTCAAACCCCAACGACCGATACCGTTCCAAAGCATGTCTCCTAAAAAAGCTCCTCCTGCTACGAGCAGAACTAAAGCAAAAGCAAAAGCACCCCACCACAATGGAGCTGGACTATCTTCTACTCTTCCTGCAATATCCTGTGTAATGTCGTGATAGGTCTTATCACCAGTTACTAAGGGTTCTCGTACATCTGATATTATTTGCATGATGATGTAATAATGTTGTGATGATTATCTAATTATTTTCTTTATATATTTTGAAAGTAAGATTTGTAATTGCCTATTTTTCTTTATTAAGAGCAATATTTAACTACAAATCTCACTTATTTTTATTGTTTACTTTTCTTAATAAATTAAGACTGAGCAGCTTCTGTTGTTGTTTCAGTAGCCTGAGGTGCGCCAGAAGGAACAAATTGTTCTTCTTGGTTACGAACCTTAGTCAAGTACCAAACATTCGGACGAGTGTTAATCTCATGAAGAACGTTATAGGCACGTTTGTCTAATTCAGGCTCTAATACCTTAACAATTTCGCTATTTCTGTCATTCAAATCTCCAAAAGTGATTGCGTTTGTAGGACACGCACTAGCACAAGCAGTAACTACTTCGCCATCACGTACTTTACGACTTTCACGTTTTGCAGCTAATTTACCTTCTTGGATTTTTTGAACACAAAGTGAACATTTTTCCATTACACCACGAGAACGAACAGTAACATCTGGATTCAATACCATTTTACCAAGAGCGTTATTCATGTTATAATCAAATTCTGAGTTATTGTGGTATTTGAACCAGTTGAAACGACGAACTTTGTAAGGACAGTTATTTGCACAATATTTCGTACCTACACAACGGTTATATGTCATTTGATTAAGACCTTCTGAACTATGAGTAGTCGCAGCAACTGGGCAAACTGTTTCACAAGGTGCATTATTACAATGCTGACACATCATTGGTTGAAATACAACTTCTGGATTTTCAGAAACCAATTTAAGGTTTGCATAATCTCCTCCATCATTTGTAGAAGCAGTATAGTAACGGTCGATACGCATCCAGTGCATTTCACGACGATTTTCTACCTCTGTTTTTCCAACAACAGGAACATTATTTTCCATACTACAAGCTACCAAACAAGCCGAACAACCTGTACAAGTGTTCAAGTCGATAACCATTCCCCAATGATGGATATTATATTCAAAAGTATCTGCTGCGTATTGGTCTTTTTCACGCTGACGCACTAGCCAGTTATCTTCCGTTCCAGGTTTTGCAGTTTCTTTTTTATCAAATTTAGAAATTTCATCTTGATCAGAACCGTAGCCATCGCTATCAATATCCCAAATTGAAATATCAGTAGGTTCTACTTTCTTACCATCCATGGTAACTTTAGGATCGTATTTTTTGGCTATCAAATTATCAATATCTTGATAATCTTTCAAGATAGCCTCTTGAATAATTGTTTCACGACCTAAATAAGTTTGGTGTGTTTGAGTACGAGCAATTTTTGTAACTTCGTCTGCATTTACTATTTTCACACCTTTTGTACGTGTATATTGGATAAATCCATCACGCATTTCAAGCATTTTGTAAGCATTTGCTCCACCTGCTTCAACAGAAACTTTACCTAAATTATAGTTATTTTCTTCTGTATGTCCATATCCCAAAGAAATTGCGATGGTATTTGCTGGCATACCTGGCTGAATAATAACAGGTAAAGTATATGATTTATCACCAATAGTGATTTTTGCCTGTGAAGTTCTTACTTCTATAGTTTCAAAGCCTAATTCTTGTGCTTTCTGCATGGAAACAAGAACTGCATGTCCCCAAGTCAATTTTGTGATTGGGTCTGGCGTTTCTTGAATCCAAGGATTATTTGCCATTGAACCTGTTCCCATTACAGGAGCAGCATAGACTACCAACTCTACCTCATCTCCTTTTGTAGGGATTGTGGTTGTGTAGTTTTTCTTAATATTTGAGTTTATACTGGACCAATCAGCCTCTGTATAAGTAAGTTCTTTTGCTTCAACGGTTTCTTCAACAGTAGTTGTAAGAAGTAAATCCTCTGTAACAACAGCAGTAGTTGTATCATTTTGAGCTGTTATTACTGGAGCAACAACAGTAGAAGTGGCAAGAGTATCTGTTGTAGTAGCTACTAGAGTTTCTTCTTCTGTAACAACTGGACTTGAAGAAGACTTCATTTTGCGAGTATAAACTCCATCATGAAGTAATTTTTTCCACGTATTTTCAAAGTTCATTCCGTTTAAAGAAATGCCTTTGTTTTGCCACGTTTTACGAAGATACGTATAATAATCGCCTTCCATTCCTGCCCAAGCCATCAAACTATCTTG
>DAIUBX010000225.1:0-5592 GCA_036846465.1 Bernardetia sp. | reverse complement strand
ATTATTTATTTCATTTCTAGTAACATTAATTTTGCGATAGGCAGGACTGAGAACTCTACTTGGTTTTGTAATTTTGTTCATGTATTCGTTTTATAAACCTCTATATATAAGCAAACAGATTTTAATTTCTTTAAAAGAATAAAACTATAAAAAAAACAATTACCTTCCAATAAAAAAAATTCTATCCAATTATAAAAATTGAATAGCTTTTTAAAGAAAACAGAAAGTATTTAGACTCAAAACTAGACATTACTTTTCATTATACTCCTCTTCACTAAGCTCAAAATCCGAATCAATAATCAAAACTTCTTCATAACTCAATTCATAGAGTTTATACACCAAACTATCAATTTCATTTTCTAACACACTTGTATCTGAATTTGGATTTTCTTTTTTTGCTTTTAGAATTTGGTTTACTACCTTTTCTAGTTGATTTTCTTGTTTTTTAGTTGGGTACGGCAAAGGAACTTGTTCTAAAAAAACCTTTTTATATCTAATTTTTCCTACTAATTCGCCTCCCATATAAAAAGATTTGAATAAAAATGTAACAGCTTTTGAATTTAATAAAGCAGTAAGATATTTTAGTTTTTCTCCCGAAATAAAGAAAGTGGTTGCTTCTGGATAATACCCTTTTTCGTCATAATAAAATTGAGGTTCGCTTACTATTTCTGAAAAAATAATTTTTGGAGCTTCAAATTTATCAAGATAAGCACAGTTTCGTAAGTTTGTCCAATGAAAGCCTTTATCAAATCGCTTTTTGGCTTGTTCTTCGTGCGTTTTTAGATAGTCATAAATTGTTGGAAAATCTTTAATTACATCAATTCTTTCTACATTTTCGTATCCATTATGCGTATTGAGTAGATACAAATCAGCATAATTACAAAAATATTTTCGTGTATCTCTTCCTCTCAGAATTGGTTTTATGAGAATTTCATTTGTAGAATCTTTGTTTATCAATTCGTCTTTTGTTTTTGAATCAATAATAAAGGCTTCATTATAACCTGTCAAAATTCCTCTATAAAAGTCTATTTTCCAATCCATTAGTCTTTTTCCTGTTTTTTCGACTTTACTTTTGAGTTGTTTTAGGTTTGGGGAAATGATATTCCAAATAGCTGAATCTATTTTTAAATTTTCAATTTTATGGACATCGACATAGCTTTTAAACTCTATATTATCATTTTTAAAAAAATTATCAGGAATTCGTACAGCCGATAATTCATTTTTATTTTCTTGTTTTTGAGTAGTAATAATATTTGTATGCACAACGGCTCTTTCAAAAAGTAAATTTTGCCCAAAATCTATAAGTTCAATAGGATTTGTTTTATTAGCTAAATAATTTCTAAGATTTTCGCCATAATTCGCTCTCAACCATTTATTTGAAATAATTAGTGAATTAATTCCTAAAGGTTTGAGTATATTTTGTGATAATTCAATAAAAAGAGCATAAATATCTCCTGCTGAATTATACGTTTCATATAAATTTGATACTTTTTTCAAAATTGGAGAATTATTAATGGAAAAATAAGGAGGATTTCCAATCACAACATCAAAACCTATAAATTTTCCTTCGTCGTCTAATACTTCAGGAAAAGCAAAACGCCATTCAAAGGCTTTTCGATAAATTTCCATTTTTTTATCATAATTGGCTTCTAATTCCTTAACTTCATGTGCCATTTTATCCAAAATATCTTGTTTAGCAAGACTACTCATTCCATAATCTGTAAATTTATTTTTCAGTTTTTGAAGTTCGATATATTCTTTATCTTTTGGATTTCTCAAACTATCAAACCACAGACGATGTTCTTCTAATTTTTTATTGATTACCCATTTGGCTTCTTTATCTCTTACCGATTTGTATAATTCGGTTTGTATTTTGTAATCAGGAATGCGTTTTTTTACCGAAACACTCAAACTATTTCCAAAAAAATTCATAGTATCATCAACATTAAATTTGCTAATCAATGAATTTCCAGTTTTGATATTAATATCAATATTTGGCAATGTTTGAAGGTCATTATTTTTTTTGTAATCAATATAATACGCATTTTTTAAAAGCTCAATCCACAAACGCAACCTACATATTTTGACAGAATTAGGATTGATATCGACACCAAAAAGACAACTTTCGATAAGTGTTTGTTTTTCATGAAATAGCGTTTCTTGAATAATCTGACTGCGTAAATTTGTTGGGCGATACGTAAAAACTTCATCGTCTTGATTTTCAACAATAAGTTCATCATTTTCAATTTTGATATAAAGAGGTAATCTATTACCCTCTTTATCTGTCAAAATAGTAAGCTCACTTTTTATAACAATAAGTTCGTTCAAAACGCTTACTAAAAAGTGTCCAGAACCGACAGCAGGGTCGCATATTTTGATAGAATTAATGATTTGATTTGCTTCTTTTCTAACAATCTCTCGGTTACCTTTTCGGATATAATCAAAAAAATCATTTTTTAAATTTTCAAAATTTTCATACTTCCAACCATAATGAGCATTAAATTTTTGTACAACCGTTTTACGCAGCGTTTCCCTAGTCATATACATCGTAATATAGGCAGGCGTATAAAACGAACCTTCTTTGTAGCCATTAATTTTTTCAAAAATAAGCCCCAAAACGGAAGACGAAATAAGAGCTTTTCCTTGATTGCTCTCATCTACTTTGTTTTGGTCTTTTCCACTAAAATCATACGCATCTAAAAAGCGAAAAATATAAGACAAAAGAGGAATTTTGCCACTAGAACGCTTTAAATTGTCTTTTAAAACCGTTTTATCATAAATTTCTAATTCTACACCATTTATATTTGAGATTTGCAAAGCTGCATCTTCCAATTCATTCGGCTCAAAAAGCGAACTATTTAGATAGGGAATATTTTTGTACTTTTCCTTTATACGTTCTTCATTTCTCTCTTCGGGTTTCTTTGCCAAAGCAGAAAAAAACAAGTCTTCCAAATCATTAAAACGAGTTATAAAATCAGTATTTAGAAACTCATATTCTTTACTTTTATTATAGACTACTAATTGAGCTTCTAATAATTTGAGGAACAAAATACGATTTATCCACGTCAAACAAAGCTCTAAAGCAACATTGAATAATTGTTCTTCTCTATCTTCTCCATAATTTTCAATATTTATTACTTTTTTTATATAATTTCTATCGTCTAAAATAAAAATGGTTGTTTCTAATAATGAACCATGATTTCTATCTTTTTTCTTTTTTCGTTGAATTAATTTTATCCCTTTATGTTGTACTTCTTCAAGTCCAATAATATGTAAAAGTTCGAAATAAAAGTCTTCATTTAGTAGATTGCTATCATTTCCATACGACTGCGCCAACAAATGAATTGGAGAAAATACTTTGTATAAAGAAACTAATTTGTCATCATCGGTATTTGTGATAGGCAAAACATCTTGAAAATCTCTTTTAATGTCGATATATAAAAATGGCAATTCGTCTTTTGCTTCTTCAATGTATTTTTTAGCAATTTCATTGTAAAATAATTCGTTTTTAGAAGAATCTTTTTGGTTATTTACAAATTCGTTATATTCTTTGAGTAGTTTTTTGTTTTTATAAAATGTATTGTAAAAATCTTCTCCTTTAAAGAAAAACCATTTATAACCATCTGTAGCTATTAAATGCTTGATTTGATTATTTTCTAGCGTTACTCGTTCTCTCAAATAATAAAGCAAAAGTTCTTGTAATGCTTTTTTATTAATATCGTCTTCTCTCAAAAATTCACTTGTATTACTTGGTCGTTTGGCTTCTATCAACACACTTACAGGACTATTCGCATCTTTTCCAGCATAAATAGCCAAATCAATTTTGTCTTTTGTGTTGATTAAATACTCTTGATAAAATGCTTGGTGTAGAAAATCGCCTACATATTTTTTTATATTCTCTTCACTTTCGTTTTTATCTTCGCTAATTTTGATATGCTCCAAACAGATATTTAATGCACTTTTGAAATTATTTATTTCATTTCTAGTAACATTAATTTTGCGATAGGCAGGACTGAGAACTTTGCTTGGCTTTATAATTTTATTCATTGTTGAGTTTCGTAAATCTCTAATCTTGCCGTTTTAGGTGTCTCCACCTACAACAGAATTGCTAAACAATTTTTACTTTCTTTTTAAAAGAATAAAACTATAAAAAAAACAATTACTTTCCAATAAAAAAAGCCTATCCAATATAAAAATTGAATAGGCTTTTACTTTTAAAAAAATAAAAATCTGCCGTTGTCGGTGTCTCCATCGACGACAGACATTATTTTACACTCAAAATCTTCTTATATCTAACTTCATCGTTCAGAACCTCAATAGCTGCTTTCATATCCAAATCATCATCAAAAGTAGCTTCCATTTCACCTCTTTCCAAGTAATAACGAGTAGCAATTTCTTTTTCTAAAAGTTCCATAATTTCAGTCTTATGATTACGCAAATCATTTTCTTTATTATGAGCTATACTCTTTTTAAATTCATTGATTTTAGGTTTTAGAGCTTCATAAGAATCTTCTTTTTGGGCTACTTCTTCCAAATCCTTTATCATTTTCTCTACTTTAGTCGTATAATCGTATTCTTTAGCAGAAAGCCATTTTACAAAGTCCTCATACTCAGCATCAGTCAGGTTAAATTTCTTAGCTTCTGCAATTTCTTTATGCTCAAAATGATATTTATTAGCATAATCAAACAAAAGACCTTTCATAAATAACGTCTGCGTAATAGGAGCGTATTTATCATGTTCAATAGAAATATCTGGTTTAACACCACCACCATCATACACCAAACGACCACCAGCCGTTTTGAAAGGCATACGAAGTGAATCAGCTACTTTACCGACACTTCCGTCTTCGTTTCTATGAGCATAATCAATAGCTTGAATACATCTTCCACTCGGAATATAATATTTTGCAATCGTAACTTTTAGTTTTGAATTATACGAAAGCGAACGAGTAGCTTGTACAAGTCCTTTTCCATACGTATTTTCTCCAATCAAAACTCCTCTATCGTAATCTTGAATGACTCCCGCAACAATCTCGGCAGCCGATGCACTTGTTCCACTCGTTAAGACAACTAAAGGAATTTGAGTATCTGTTGCTTCTGAAAGTCCGTTATAGGTTTTGTTCCAATCTTTTACTTTTCCTTTTGTACTTACAATTTCTTTTCCTTTTTCTACAAAAATATTAGAGATTTTGACAGCTTCATCCAAAAGTCCCCCTGGGTTTCCTCGTACATCAAAAATAATTTTTGTTGCTCCTTTTGCTTTTAAAGCTAATAAAGCGTCATTTACTTCTTTACTTGCATCACGAGTAAAATCAGTCAATTTTATCATTCCAATATCCTCCGTTACCATTCCATAATAAGGAACATTATAAGTTTGAATTTTTTCTCTAATAACAGTAATATCTATAGGATTATCATTTCCATAACGTTTGATAGAAAGAACTACATTTGTTTTTGCTTGTCCTTTCAAAAGTTGGCTTGTTTCATCATACGTTTTGTCAGCTAACGAAATTCCATCAATAGCAACAATTTCATCGCCTATTTTTATTCCTGCTTTGTCAGCAGCAAAACCTTCTAAAGGCATCATAATCA
>DAIUBX010000224.1:1580-5594 GCA_036846465.1 Bernardetia sp. | reverse complement strand
AATCAAGATTTGGAAAAGCTTCAAAAAGATTTCTCTGCATCGTAAAACCTTCAAAAAGAGCTTGTTTTTCGCTTAAACTCATTTTTGCAAAGGGATAAGCTGCGCTAGGTTTTATGATTTGAGTAGTATCAATACTTTGTTTTTCATTCTTGAATCTGTCAAAATTATAACTTTCAAGCTGTGTAAATTTTGCACTCGTAAAATCGCCATAACGAACAAACATACTCATAATTGAATCTTGATTATTCAAATTATTTTCAACATTATTTTCTTCATTGTCTTCTTCTAAACCGTTTCTAAAAAACAAATAAATAGGCTTTGCAACAGTTTCATACGGATTGCTATATCCAGTTCGAAATTCTTTTTGAAGACCTTCTTTTACCAAAAAAGTATTTGGTGCAGTCATATAAATAGGCGAAATGTGTTGATAATTTTTGAGCCATAATTTTCCGTCTTTAAAGATAATTTCTTTTCCCAAACCATAATTTCCTAGCAATTCTTTTGCGTTTTGTGGGAGTTGATAGGGATTTGGAATAGGTTTCATTATTTCTTCAAACTGTTTAAAACGCTCACCATATTTTTTGACATAACTAAAATTACTATTCAAAACACTTTCTTGATATGCCATTTTATAAGCAATATCAAAGGCTTTATCCAAACTAGTCGTGTCATACGAAGAAACAAAAATATTGGGTTTGATGATTCTATTTTTTCCTAAAGAATCTTGATTTGAAATAACGATATCAGGAATATTGAGCCAACTGTATGCACTTGTTCCTACTTGTTTCTATTGCTTGTCCTTTTGTGGGTTCGCCTATTACGATTGCATTTCTGTGCTTTTGCAAAACTTGTACAATCCATTCGGCTGCATCAGAAGTATTTCTGTCTGTCAGAATATAAATAGGTCTTTCATAATATCGAAGTGTATAATATTTTTCATAATTTTTGTCAGCCTCTAAAGGATAGCCCAAATTATAACCATAATAGTTTCCTCTTTTGAAAAAAGGTTCTACTTTTTCAGTTTTGGTAATAAGTGAAATAACAGGATTTTGAATTTTTTCCTTGCGTGGTTTTCCATTATTCTTTATTAGTTCTCTTGTATGAAAAACGTTTGCAGTTCCTAAATTATAGGTTGTGTCTGGTCGTAAAAAGCGTTCTACAAACCAAACAGGAACACTCATTTCGTTTATGCTTTTGTCTTTTGTGAAAAATTTACTTTCCGATTTATAAGTCGTTGTTCCTCTAAAATCTAAAATCAAAGCATCTGTAAATAAAAATTCTTCTATCAAATCTTTCAAAAAACGTTCATTTATATAATTTGCAGAAGCCAAAAGAGAGCATTTTAAATAGCCAATATTTCCCTCTAAAATATCTTTTTTCTCAAAACCATTTCCTAAATAATCTAAGTTGAGTTTGTTATAATTGTAATCCAAACGATTCCATTCATAACTTGCTCTACGTCTGCCTCTCTCAATCACTCCTTTTCTGAATACAGGTTTTCCTTGAGCCAATCGGTTATGAAAATTCTTCTCATTGTAATGTCTTATTCTCCACCAAAATCGTTTTCTATATACGTAGTGAGTTTCTTCATTTGATTTGTATTGCTTTCTGTTACTTTTCCAAGTCCCCCAATGCCAGTAGTGTTCTCTTCCACAATTACAAAAATTTGATTTTCTATAGAATCCATTTGATTTAAAGTCATTCAATATTCCTCCTTCTTGTGGTGCAGTATTTTCTAAAGAAAGTGCTGTATTATTGTCCAATTCATACCAATAATTATTTACATAAAAAGCATATTCTTGTAAATTATATTCAATCAAAGAATCTATAAACGGATTATTTCCAATTTCTAAAATGGGTTTTCTGTAAACTGAATCTGTCGTATAAAGACAAAGAGCAGAATCTAAGGTAGTTTTAAATTTTTCTACTTCCTCTTTTTCTATAATTCGTTCGGGCTGTCTTTGTGCCAAAACAGAAGTAGAAAAAAAGACTAAAAATAAAATAGAAAGTAGAAAAAATGATTTGGATTGAAAGAAATGCATGTATTTTTTAGTAAATAAAAATCAATTTTGAAGCGAATAATTTCACAAATTTAAGGAAAATAGTTTTACAACTAAAAATACAGCTTATAAAACTATGAACTTAGTTTGATTTAAAATGGACACAAAAAAATTCCCCAAAACGAATCATTCATTTTGAGGAATTGTTTATGAAGACAGCTTGGAAGCTGTCGCCTACTTTAAAAGTGTTTTTTAAAGAATTTAGAATTTTTGATTTTTGAAGCTGTTGTGCTTACTGTATCTTCCAACTGACTTTCTACATTTGCCATTCTAGTTTTGAAACTTTCTTCTTCTAAAAATGAAGGTTTTTCTTCTAAATCAATTTGTTCTTGAAGGCTTTTTGCTGCTGGCATCGCAATCCAAAGAGCTAAATAAGCCAATAGTCCAAATCCATCTAAAAACAAAGTTGCTACAAAAAGTAAACGTACAATCGTTTCATCGATACCAAAATATTTTGCAATTCCAGAAGCAACACCAGCTACTTTTTTATCAACGATACTACGCATAAAACGTTTTGCTTTTCCAACTAAAGAAGTTGATTGACTTTCTTGTAACATTCCTTCGTTAGGATCTTTTGGCATTGCTAACCAAGAAGCTGCATACAAAGGAATTCCGAAACCACCAGCAAAAACACTAGCTACAAATCCCAAACGTACAAAAGTAGGGTCAATATTATAATAAGCTGCAATTCCAGAAGCAACACCAGCCACTTTTTTATCTCTTTTTTGGAGTGTAAATTTTTTATCTACATTACGTAATTCACGCTTAGGTTCTGCTTTTTTGAGTGGTTGCCATTGGTCTTTTCTTTCAAAATAACCTAAATCCAAATCAATTCCTTCTGCAAGAGCAATTTCTTTTGCCGTTCCTACTTGCAAGACCATTAATTCAACATCATTTTTGTCGATTGTGCCTTTATCAATACTCAAACGCTCTAAAAGTACCTCAGCCATACGTGTTTCGATGTCTTCGATAGTCATCGAATCTTCTGGAAAACAACGCTTTAAATCCATTAAATAGGCTTTCAGAGCAGGATAAGCTGCTTGTTCGACATGGAATGAAATAGAAGCAATATGAACTTCTAAAGTATTGTTGATAGACGAGTTGGTGTGTAGGGGAGGCATTTTATATAAAGTTTTGAAGTTAGAGGTATGAAATAAGAAGTTAGAAAATACGCTTATTTCAATGAATTGATTTATAATTAATTAGTAATAGGTAATGGCGAAAAATTACAGTTTTGAGTAAAAAAAATATTTTAGAGTTTGAAGTTTATTGTAATTGAATTACTTAACTTCATACCTCTAACTTTTCACTTTATTTTACCCTGCTTGTCGTTGCTCTTGTCTATTCTGATTTGTATTTTCTAAAACAGTTGTAGCAGAAAAAACAAGTTGATGCCAAGAATTGGTAAGTTCTTGCAAGAAATCGTGTCCATTGTCAGTCAATCGGTAGTATTTTCGTGGCGGTCCTCCAGTGGATTCTTGCCAAGCATAAGTAACTAAACCCGATTTATTTAGACGATTTAGAAGTGGATAAAGCGTTCCTTCTACCACTAATAACTGTGCATCTTTCAAATGACGAAGTAAATCCGAAGCATATACTTCTCCATTAGCAATTACATTCAAGACACAGAGTTCTAAGATTCCTTTTCGCATCTGTACTTCGGCATTTTCTAATGTAATCACATTTTTTTAGGTTAGAGTTGGTATTTGTTTTAGTTGGAATTGAAAGAGTTTGAAACACTAACAAAGTCCGTATGTCTTCTTTATACGAGAGCTATAAAAAAAGGTTACTAGGTTATGCAAGGTAGTTGGTAAAAGATTATAAAATGTTTTACCGTTACTCGTATCCCTATGAGCGACATATCACAAAACAAAATTTTTTGCTAAAAACAAACTGGATTTGTAAAAAATAATGTATATTTAGCTAACTTTGAGCAAATATAACTGAGCTTTTT
>DAIUBX010000224.1:0-1570 GCA_036846465.1 Bernardetia sp. | reverse complement strand
ATATTAGTTGAGATTTATCAACTACAAAAAAAGACTTTGTAAAAAATATTTTATAAAAATAGAGCTATGTCAAAAACAAATACACCTTTCGGATATATCAAAACATCAATTAATCAACCTGTAAGTATTGTAAAATATGCTATCGGTGTAATTGCTATTGCTGCTTTGGTGGCTTTTATTTTTAATACAACTCAAGGGTCGGACAAAAAAGAGGTAGAGAATACTTTTTTATTAGAAGATATTCGTAAGACAAATGAAGAACATCTCAAAACGATTGCAGATTTACAAAAGGAGTTAGATGAAGTCAATAAAAATGCTGCAAAAGTAAAAGAAGAATTAATCCAAAAACAAGCACAAATAGACTCAAAGGGCGCACAAATAGATGCAAAAGAAGGAAGTATCGGAACGCTACAAAATCAACTTAGCGAATTAAAAAATGATAAAATGAAACTTCATCAAATTATTGATGAGCGTGGAAGGGAACTTGCACAAATGACAGAGCGCAATAAAGAACAAAACGCACTTTTAGAAGGCACTCAAACCAACCTTCAAAAATCGCAAGAACAAACTCGTCAAGACCAAATAGCTATCAAAAATCTTCAAGAAGAATTACGTGGTCTAAATGAAAAAGTAAATATTGCTTACAACCACGAAAAAGACCTTCAAAGTCAAGTTAATAAATTATTGACTGATTTAAATCAAACTAGAACAGAACTCAATCAATCAAGAATGGATTTGAGTGATGCAAAAGCCGAATTACGTATTTTGAAAGAACTCCATCCAATGAATAATAATATGCCTGTTCAGCAAATAACTGTTTCTCAACCTCAAGAAGAAAGTAGTGCAAATGCTCTCAAAATGGTAGCTATCGTTTCTGTAATTGTTATGTTTATTGTTTTTGTGGTGTATATGCTTAGGGATTAGAATAAATTTAGATTTTAGAATTTGAATGTGAAATTATTTTTGATAGAGGTTGTTCTAAGATAAAACAATTTCGTGAAAAATTATGAAAGAAATTAAAATCAATGAATCCCCTTGGCAAACTTTGAAAATAATAGTAGGAAGTTTAGTATTTGTAATAGGTGGGTATTATATGATTATTAATACAGAAGAAAATTTGCAAGAGCAGGTTTTTAATAGAGTAGTTGGTTGGTTGTCTGTTTCCTTTTTTGGTTTAGGTCTTGTTTTAGGAATCTATAAATTGATTACCAACAAATCACAGGTTATAATTAATGATTTGGGAGTATGGAAAGCAAAATATTTATTTTCAAAATACAAAGAAAAAGATGTAGTCAAGTGGAATGAAGTTAGAAATGTAAGTGTAGAAAAAAAGGAAAGTTATATTTATATAGAAACGGATTATGATTTATTAGAAATAAAATTAAAAAATACGGACACAACAGCAAATAAATTGGTCAAACTTATTAATAAACACGAAAAATAGATTTTATTTTTCTGTACTTAACAACAAAAAAGCCTATTCATTATCTTAAAAATAAGAAATGAATAGGCTTTTATTTTTTTAAACTTTGACAGTCCTTTCAGAAGGCTGTCAATAGTTGCTATGGTT
>DAIUBX010000223.1:0-5616 GCA_036846465.1 Bernardetia sp. | reverse complement strand
TTTGATGCGAAATTTGGTTTTTGATGAACGACGAGCAACGCTACGAAAAGCTCAAGTTTTTGCAGAAATGGCAGAAGCCGAACAACAAAAAGAAATCAATAAACTATTTTTTGGTGTTGCAAAAGCCTACTGGGAATGGCAAGCTGCTTACCAAAGTTTGAAAGTAGCTGAAGAAGGAATTGAAGTAGCCGAATTTCGTTTTGAAGGTGTAAAAAATGCGTTTGAATATGGAAAATACCGTGCTATTGATACAACAGAAGCCTTGATGGAAGTGCAAAAGCGAAGTGTTGAGAGATTACAAGCCCTTGTTGATTTTGAGAAAACTCGTCTTGCTCTTTCAGGACATATTTGGTCGGAAGATGGCGAGGCTTTATTTATCAAACCTACTATTGCACCTTCAAGTATGGGAAGTCAGATAGAAAAATTTGACCTTCAAAGTATTCTTGCAACGGCTGCTGAATTTCACCCAAATCTACTTTCACAAACTTTCAAACTCAATACACTCAAAATTGATAGAAAATTATATCAATTTTCTTTGATGCCTCAATTAGATTTATCTTACAAACCTTTTATTTCTCGACGAACGAACGATAATTTTGCTCTTCAAGAAGACTACAAATTTGGTCTACGGCTTTATGCTCCTTTATTTTTGAGAAAAGAACGAGCAAGTTTGGCTATGGCAAGAATCAAAATTCGGCAGCAGGAATTAGATTTGAATTTTACGCAGCGAGATATTCAAATTGGAGTCGAACAGTCGTATATTCAAGTTAATCGTTTGGCACAAATGGTTGAATTACAAAGAAAAAATGCTGAAAATGCACTTATTTTGCGTGATGGAGAGCAAACTCTTTTCGAACTCGGAAGTAGTACCGTTTTCTTGATAAATTATAGAGAAAGGTATTACCTTGACGCAAAATTAAAACTTATCGAATTAGAGATGAAATATGCCAAAGCAAAAGCAGAATTACTTTGGAATGCTGGACAGAATGAATTTGTGGATTTGAGAAGTCAAGATTAAAACCCTCCTTTTTTTCTTTTCATTTTACGTCTTTCTTTGCGTTCCAATTTTTTGAGTTCTCGTTTGCTCAAAGCTGCTAAATCATCTAAACGCTTTTTGTGTTCGATGGCTTCTTCTAGTGAAATATCTTCTTCTAAAGTATGAATTGTTCCTTTGGTTTGGATAGCAATGTCCCAATATTCTGAACGGATAAGGTCAATTTCTTCTGTTCTTGCAATCAAGATATGAACAGGAATTTTGGATTCTGAAAGCTGCTCTAAAAGTTGTATATCTCTGACGGCTGCCATATTATCAGCAATCAAAACCAATGCTTTTGCTTTTGGGTAGCTTTTTTGTGCATAAATCAAGGCTTCTACATCATTTTCTGGAAAATCTCCTCCTGTTCCTGCTGCTTTTGATTCTTCCATCATTTGTAAGGCTTCACCTGTATTTCCTGTTTTGGTGGCATAGATTCCTCCTGTACTTCCTATTTTTTTGTCCTTGTTGGGCGTATCGTCTCCATCATTAAAAAAGACAAAATTCTGAATAGAAGAAGTATCACTTTGTGAATTTTTCTGATTGTGCCACAACAAAACTGGCGTTGCAAAATGATACATACTGGCTGTCCAATCACACACCACGACTACATCTTTCCAATCTTGACGGTCAAAAACTTGATAGGTAGATTTTGCTTGAGGTTTGCCTTCTTTTATAAAAGTAGCCTCTTCTGATTCATCATTATAAGCAAAAGTAGGAACTGGAATTTCTGGATTTGGAGTATTAGGAACTTCTGGCGTTTCAGGTTTCTCTTCTTTTTTACTTTTTTGTTCTTCTTTCATTTTATAATACACCACAAAACCGTGATACAAGTCCTTTGCTTGTGAAGCTGTATTAACAACGTGAGCAACAAATTCCCATTCAATACCAGCTTTAAATAATTGAGCCATATTTAGTTTTCGCTGTTCGATTTCTTGAAAATTATTTGTTTTGGGATATTTTGAATAAACCAATTCGACACGATATACATCTACCTCATCAAGTAATTTTGAATGTGAAGTATTCGTAACAGCTATTTTCCCAAAAGCTGTTGGAAATAAAAATGTACCTTCTACGGCAGTTGCTGGGTCATAATCTCGTGTTTCTCTCGTTTCTACTTTTCCCATAACAAGACTAGCAGACTGTCCAAAAACAGAAAAAGAAGTAAAAACAAAAAGGCAAAGTAAAATTAGTTGCTTCATAGAGAAATGCTTTAAGACCCTAAGGATTTTCAAAAACCCTTAGGGTCTTGACTTGAACAAAATGATTTTTATTTAGAAACGTCTTTATTTGATATTCCTTATCAAATAGAATTATTTTTTAGTAATTATTCGCAAAATTAAGCTATTCTAATGGTAAAAGACTTAACTGAAACAGAAAAGCCAGTACGTTTGATAGATTTTAAAGAAAAATGTACGTAATTCGTTAATTAGAAATTTTATATCAACGACACTTTGGAAAGTGTCGGCTACTTATTGACTTACATTATGATTACTCGTTCTACCCTTCTGCATCTTCGCATTCCATTTTCTATTTTTTTGATGCCTGTTTTTTGTTTTGCAGCTAGTCAAGCTGTTCATTTAACGTGGCAAATGTATATTATTGTTTTTGTGATTTTGCATATTTTCGTTTATCCTGCAAGTAACGGATTCAATAGTTTTTATGACAAAGATGAGGGAAGTATTGGAGGACTAAAAAACCCACCGAAAGTGAAACAAGATTTGCTCACGACTTCTCTTATTTTTGATATAATAGGACTTTTTTTTAGTTTCGTTTTTGTGAATTGGCAGTTTGCTTTGTTGGTTTTTATTTATGGATTGATGTCAAAAGCATATAGTCATCCAAGTATTAGATTAAAAAAATATGCCATTGGTGGTTGGCTGACTGTCGGAATTTTTCAAGGTGCGTGTACGTATTTGATGTGTCTTCTTGCATTTGAAAAAGATTTTTTGACAGGATTTAATGGTTTTGATGTGTTTTCTCAAGAAAGACATCTTTTTGCTGCTGGTTTGATTTCCATTTTACTTTTGGGTTCGTATCCTATGACCCAAATTTATCAACACGAAGAAGATTCAAAACGAGGCGACAAAACAATTAGTTTGCTTTTAGGAATTCGTGGAACATTCATTTTTACAATTCTGTTTTTCGGAATGGCAGCAGCAGGATTTTATTTTTATTTTTCTACCTATCAATACGAATTTTACTTTTGGCTTTTTCAGGCTTTTTTAGCTCCTGTTTTGCTTTATTTTGTCTATTGGACTTTTATTTCGTGGAAGGATTTTGAACAAGCTAATTTTCAAAGAACCATGCTTTTGAATATTTTATCTTCGCTGAGTATGATTGCTTATTTTACGGTTATTATGTTTTTGAATAAATAAATTAGATTTTAGAAGTTAAATTTTGGATTTAATTGAAATAGTAAAAATTCAATCCGATTTTGCTTTAAAACCCTACTAAAACGAAATTCCCCACTAATAAAATTAATTTTACTAGTGGGGAATTTTACATTTACTCAAACTAATTCAGATTTTTATTCAATAATAATCTGTTCTGAGTATATTTTATTATTTTGATTAAGACGAATGATATACATTCCTTTTGAAAGTTTTTTCGTGTTAACCTCAAATTCTTTATTTCCTTTCTCAAAAATTTGTATATGTACTCTTCTACCCATTGCATCAAAAATCATTACCTCTGTATCTTCTAATAAAATAGTTTCAAAGGCTACTTTTAAAAAACCCTCATTCGGATTTGGATAGGCTTTCATGTTATTATTATTTTCTTGATTGTTTGCTTCTTCGTCTTTGTTGTCCTCATCTTCATCATCGTTTTCATTTTCGTTTGCTTTTTTTCCTTTAATAGTAAATACATAAACTGCTCCTGCGTCATTCATTGCATCTCTATCTTCTGCAAATGCTCCTACCATAATGTAGTTTCCAAATATAGAAGTGCCATATCCAAAATTATCTACCGATTCGATATCATCAGCAGTAAATTTTGTTTGTTGCACCCAATCTGTACCTTGTCTTTCAAATGTATAAACAGAGCCTCCTGTTCCTTCTAAATATGCTCCCATTATAGCCACATCACCCTCTATTTTTACGGCATTGCCAAATCTATCATAACTATCTCTATCAAGGGCTTGTAATTTTGCTTCTTGTGTCCATTTTGTTCCATTTCTTTTAAAGATATAAGCTGCTCCTGCATCAATTGCACCTGTATCTTCTTGGTCTGCTCCTGCTATAATGTAATCTCCTGAAATAAAAACAGGTCGTCCAAAATAATCTCCACTTTGTATGTCATCAGACGTAATTTTTTGCTGTTGATTCCATTTTGTTCCATTTCTTTTAAAGATATAAGCAGAACCACCTATTCCTTCTAAAACAGCTCCTATAACTACATAATCTCCAGAAATAGACACAGAATGTCCCAAACGGTCATTTGTACTTGTATCATCTCCCAATAGCTTTTGTTGTTGTGTCCATGTTGTACCATTTCTTTTGTACATATATGCCGAACCTGCATTCGCACCTCGTGAGTTGTGTCTTTGCGCTCCTACAACTACGTATTCTCCATCTATGGCTACACAAACCCCATACTCTGAATCCGTTTCACTATCACTTGCTTCGATGCGTTGCTGTTGATTCCATTTTTTACCATCTCGCTTATAAATATAGGCTGCTCCTTGTCTAAAAGAACCTGCGTACAGTGCTCCTACTACAATATAATCTCCTTCAATCATTACCGAAAAGCCAAAATAATCTCCTGCTTTTGTATCACTACCTGTAACTTGAGATTCTTCAATCCATTCATTGCCTTCCAACTTATAAATATAGATTGAGCCTCCTTCTGATTCTCTATACGCTCCTACTACAGCATAATCTCCATCAATATAGACAGATCTACCAAAACATCCACCAGCCATAGGTTTACTAGGTACTAATTTTTGTGATTGAGAAATCGAATCGATTAATTCTGTTGTATTTGTAAGATTAAAAATAGTCTTTGAATTGCAATTCGCATTATTACCTATGACACTAGGACAAATATTCAACTGAGCTATACTATTAATGATAGTAAAGAAAGCTATTAGCAAAAAGCTATTCCTAGAATGACGATATAGATTTTTCATTTTGGATTGTTTCATATAAAAATAATGAATATGAAATATAGTGGTTTTACTTGAAGAATACAAAATTTCCTATCGGAAGATAGGGCAAACGCACGAAATTTATTTTTTATTTTCCCCCATTATCAACGTCTTTTTATCTTCGATAAAGACGATTGCTAAGGGAAAAAAATAAAAAATAGAGAGTTTCTACCTTAGCAATGGTTAATTTTTGAAAAAAATTGACCTTGATAATGGTAAAATAAAGCACAAAACTGTAAACAGAGAATGAATTAAAATTTCGTGCGTTTGCCCTAGTCGGAAGAACTCTACTTTATTGATAGGAAATTGCTAAAGTCATACAATTCCAATTTCCCTAGAATGTAACATCGCCTGTTCGCTTTTTTTAAAGTAACATGTCTTTACATTCAAACTTTCAAGATTTTGAAGGATTTTTTGGGTGCTATTTTTTTGA
>DAIUBX010000222.1:3630-5624 GCA_036846465.1 Bernardetia sp. | reverse complement strand
GTTTCGCATAGGTCGGTTTCCCTTCGGAATATCTCCAAACCATTTTTTGACCATTTTTTCTATGTCATCTTTTTCGACATTTCCAGCCACTACCAAAACGGCATTATCGGGTCTGTAATGTTTGAAGAAAAAAGCTCTTACTTCTTCTAAAGTTGCTTCTTCGATATGTTTGATTTCTTTTCCTATTGTTGCCCAATTATAAGGGTGTTTTTGATATACCAAAGGACGAAGATGCAGCCAAATATCTCCGTAAGGTTGATTCAAATAACGCTGTTTGAACTCTTCAATCACTACTTTTCGCTGAACTTCTAAAGAATTTGAATTAATTGAAAGCGACAACATTCTATCAGCTTCCAACCACAAAGCCGTTTCTACATTTGGCGCAGGAACAACAGTATAATAATTGGTTACATCAGGCGAAGTATAGGCATTGTTTGAACCTCCAACTTGCTGTACAATCGTATCAAAATTTGGGATATTTTCAGAGCCACTAAACATCAAATGTTCAAACAAATGTGCAAAACCTGTGCGTTCTGGCGATTCATCTCTAGAACCAACGTCGTACATAATATTTACTGTAGCAATCGAAACCGTTTTATCTTCGTGAACGTAAACACGTAAGCCATTATCAAGTGTAAAATGTGAAAAGTCTATCATGATTTGGGAATTAGAGAGTGGGAAATGGGAGTTAGGAAATGAGACATAGGAATTGGAAAATTAAGAATGAGAAATTCACTTTGAAGTATCAATTTCCTAATTCCCAAATCCGAATTTCTTGATTTAATTCTCGTGTTTTAGAAACTTGGTATAATCGTTTTGTAATTCGTCTGTAATAAAATTTTTAAATTCCATCGTTTCACTAATTTCCTTCAAAATTTCTATCAAAGAATTGATTTTTCCTTCATTGGTAAAATTTTTATTTACCACAACAACAGGCGAACCTTTTACTAAACACGCTCCTGAACGAAAATTACCTTTTTCATATCGAACTTTATAACCTCCCAACTCAAAAATGTTTTCTAATTTGTCTAATGTTTCTTTTGTATAACGCATATTTTTTTTACGGTGTACAACAGACTTCCCAGTCTGTTGAGAATATAAATGTTATTTTTAAAGCTATTTCTACAAATTTAAAATAATTTTAACCAACTTCTCATAATCATTTTCAATAGAAAGTTTCTTTGCCTTTGATAAATCTACCTTTTCAGATTCATACGTCGGAATAGCTTTTTGTATAATTTCTGAAAACTTTTGTGGGTGTGCTGTTTCTAAAAATAGTCCAATTTCATTTTCTTTTAAACTATTGTGCAAAGCTAATTTTCCGACTGCGCCATGTGGGTCTAAGAGATAATTATTTTTCTCAAAACAATCTGAAATTTCTTTGATAGTAGAATCATCATCAATCGTAAAAGCAGAAATATCTTTTTTTGTTGCTTCTACATCTTTATTATACAAATATTCAATTCGTTCAAAATTACTAGGATTTCCTACGTCCATGGCATTCGAAACAGTCAAAACAGACGATTTTTGCTCATATTTTCCTGTTTGAAGATAGGTATAAAATGTGTCGTTTGCGTTATGTGCTGCAATAAAACGCTCAATAGGCAAACCCATTTTTTTTGCTATAAGTCCTGCCGAAACATTTCCTAAATTTCCTGACGGAACAGAAACGACTAACTTTTTACCTTCTAAATTATTTTGTTTTTTTAATTGCTTGTAAGCCAAAAAATAATACAACATTTGAGGCAAAAGACGAGCTACATTGATAGAATTTGCACTACTCAAAGTTACTTTTTTCCTCAATTCTGTATCATTAAATGCTTCTTTTACGAGTTTTTGGCAATCATCGAAAGTCCCTTCTACTTCAATGGCTTGAATATTTTTGCCTAAAGTTGTCATTTGAAATTCTTGATAGGGACTTACTTTTCCTTTTGGAAACAAAATCTTTACATCAATTCCCTTTACATCAAAAAAACCGTTGGCAACTGCACTTC